>LNEN01000088.1 GCA_001464155.1 Cytophagales bacterium Ga0077538
GAATACAAATAAAATGCAGTAAAGGTAACTAATAGCGTTAATTGAACGTGTTTTTAACCAGGATATAAGATATTTGCTCACTATGAAGGTTTTGTTCTTAGTCCCCTACCCTATCGGCCAAGCTCCTTCTCAGCGTTTTCGATTCGAACAATACCTCACATCACTCTCCTCAGCGGGGCACACCTATTCGGTCTCTTCCTTTTTATCGCGAAAGGCCTGGAACTCGCTATATACCCCGGGTGGCATCATAGGAAAATTTGGTTCAGTTCTTTTTGGCTTTGTAAAGCGATGGGGTCAGCTACCTTTTGTTTATCAGTACGATTTTGTTTTTGTTCATCGTGAAGCAAGTCCTTTGGGGCCTCCAATTATAGAATGGATTATCGCAAAAGTTTTTCAAAAAAAGATTATCTATGATTTTGATGATGCCATTTGGCAAACCGACAAGATTGGAGAGTCTGCTATTGAACAGTGGTTTCGATACAGGAAGAAAGTAGCCCTCATCTGCCAATGGAGTTACAGAGTAAGTTGTGGCAATGAATACCTCTGTAATTTTGCTCGTAAATTTAACAAGCTGGTAACTCTAGTACCAACAACAATCGACACCCTACGGGAACATAACCCCGCACGCTTTCCAAAAGCCACCACTCACAATAAATTAGTAATCGGCTGGACGGGTACACACTCCACCCTAAAATACCTGCTGACACTCCAGCAAGTCCTTGAAAAAATAGAGAAAAAGTATCCTTATGTCTCAATCCTTGTTATTGCCAATAAGCCTCCAGATTTTATGTTATCGTCTCTCGAGTTCACCCGATGGCGCAAGGAATCTGAGATTCTGGATCTACTTAAAATTGATGTCGGCATTATGCCCTTACCTGACGATGAGTGGGCAAAAGGTAAATGTGGATTTAAAGCACTTCAATACATGGCCTTAGGCATTCCGACAGTAGCATCTTCGGTGGGTGTAAATGTCGATATAATAAACCACGGAGTAAATGGTTTTCTTTGTTCTACAGAAACAGAGTGGATGGAAGCACTTGAGCGTTTAATCAACGATTCTATTCTACGGAACACAATCGGTACAGCCGGTAGCAAAAGAGTGTCCGAATCTTACTCTGTAACATCCACCGAATCACTTTTTTTATCACTTTTTGAGTAATAATAAAGCATACCCAGCATAGCAAAATAATAGGGCAACAAGGGTATTTTATAACGAGCCAATGTGCCAAAGTTAAAAGTGGAAACCCCAACACCAAAAGCAAATATTAAGGAGAACACTAAACAAAAAAGAATCGCAGGTTTTTTAATATATTCTATAATCTTTAGCCGGGCAAGCAAAAGCACATAGCAAGTCAGCAAGAATGTAATCAGTCCCTCAAGGGAAGTGAGTAACATGAGGGCATTTTTCGCCTCCCATATATAGGGTCTGAAAAGAGAGACATTAATTGCCTGAGGTGCTAACTGAACCATTCCGCTTAGTGTGCCATCAAGTTCACCTAAGGTATACCCTGAGCCATCGCCAAACCTGGCCCCCCAACCATATCGAATATCATTAGCGGTAACTTTTGCAGTTGTCGCGATTTTATCTAAGGCATATCTTGGATCATCCTCAACTACTTTGTTAATGGCAAAGTATCCTAGAATGAAACACAAACTAATTGCAACAGGCAATACCATAAATCGTAAGGTTGGATTTTTCACCTTGCCAACATCGTTGCTAAAAAACCATATCATCGCAGCCGCAAAAAAACTAATCAGAATATATTTCTTAATTGAGAAGATAACCACAAAAGAGATAATGAGCAGCATACCTGAAAATATCGAAAACCGCTTTTGAACGAATATCGTGTAAAACGCAAAGGTACCCATGCCCAGAAAAGCGAGCGTAATTGTATCTTTTAAAATGCCAGAACCCCAAAACACTATGGAGGGAATGAACAAACAACTGATGGCAAGCCATTGGTGCATCGTTGGATACATTCTGTAGAATGTCAAAAAAAGCATCCACCCACCAATGAATGCAATTACCGAAAATAATATTGCTGTAGCCGAATAGGTGGAGAAGGTGAGAATGTCTAAGAAAAAAGCAAGCCTAATGATTATGAAAGATTTCGGGTCACGCCAGAGCCATATTTGTTCTGCCGATTCCCAAAGTCCAGGTCCGTACTTTCCATTTGAAAATGCTATTCGGATTCCTTCAAAAGGTGAATCTGTAAATGCCTCCCAAAGTACCCTGCTTCCATGCGTATGATAGGCGAAGGTATCACCGCCTGAATAATAAAACTGATAAATAAAACCCAACGCCAAAGCTCCAATAACCTTTGCCCATAATGCTGGTAGAAAATATTTACGATTAACTTCGTCTGTAAAGAGAGGACGAACAATAATTGCTGAAATGCCAATAATAACTAGCAGTAGGGGCGTCACAACTAAATCTCTCAGCTCCACCCTTTCTTATTTAAATAAACTCCTCGTTATTCGGCAAGCCCTTTACATCGTTTACAAACTTCCGGAATTGCTCTTCCTTATCTTTCTCACACACAATCACCACGTTTCCGAACTCACCTACTAAATAGCCATTCAAGCCCTGAACAACAATCAAGGTATCATTCGATCCTTTGATAATGGAATTACGCGTCTCATAGGTAAGCGCCTTGCCTTGGATCACATTGTTATCTGCATTCTTTTCGGAGATCTCGTGAATCGATCCCCAGGAACCTAAATCGGACCACGAGAAATTACGCAGGCATACGTATACATTCTCTGCCTTCTCCATAATGGCATAGTCGATGGAGATGTTTTTACACTGACCGTAAGCTCGTTCAATACGAGAAACTTCCTGGTCTGTGTTTAAGTAAGGAGAAACCTCCTCAAATACTTCGGCCAATTCAGGTTGATGTTCTTCCAGGGATTTAATCACCGCCTGAGCTCCCCAAATAAAAATACCGGCATTCCACACAAAGTCTCCACTCTCTAAAAATTTCTTGGCAATAGCCAATGCCGGTTTTTCAGTGAAGGTCTTTACCTTTTTTATAAAACCTTTTGCTTCCAGAAATTGAATATATCCATAGCCTGTCTCAGGCCGTGTGGGCTTAATACCAAGGGTAATCAGTTTATCTTGTTTCGATGCCTGACTGACTGCCTTTGTAATTACATCTTGAAATTCCTGCTCCTTTAAAACAAGTTGATCGGAAGGCGTTACCACCATTACCGCATCAGGATTCATTTTTTTGATCTTATAGCTGGCGTACGCAATACAAGGAGCTGTATTCTTACGCATAGGCTCTGCTAATATCTGATTCGATTTTAGATCCGGAAGTTGTTGTGACACCAGGGCTGCATGATCCTGATGGGTAACCACTAGAATGTTTTCTACCGGACAAAGAGGAAGAAAGCGATCGTAGGTGGATTGAAGGAGGGTTCTTCCTGTTCCCATCACGTCAAGGAACTGCTTGGGCTTGGAGTTTCGGCTATATGGCCAAAAGCGGGTACCCACTCCCCCTGCCATCAGCACTACATAAAGATCTTTGTTCATTTCTATAGAAGATAATATTTGAGTTTAGCAGGGCTTGACTCCAAGGTAATTAAACTATGCCTTCTTTCAACAAATCGTGTAAATGCACAAACCCAGCAACTTTACTCCCATCTAATGCCACCAATTGGGTGATACTCTTCTCTTGCATCACATGTAAGGCTTTTACCGCAAATTCATCTAAAGCGATGGTTTGCGGTGTGCGTGTCATGATATCAGCCGCTTTGGCAGTACGAATATCAACATCTTTTTGCAACATTCTTCGCAGGTCACCATCAGTAATAATACCCAGTAGTTGCTCATCCCCATCTACCACGGCTGTACAACCAAGGCGCTTAGACGAGATCTCCAAAATAACCTCTTTCAGAAGCGTATCCGGACTCACTTTGGGTATCTCATGCCCGGTCACTAAATCGGATACCTTCAAGTACAGTTGTTTACCCAAAGCTCCACCGGGATGAAGCTCTGCAAAATCACGATCGCTGAAGTCCTTCATCTTTAAAAGGCACACAGCTAAGGCATCGCCCAGCGCAAGGTGTGCGGTAGTGCTGGTGGTGGGTGCCAAATTATTGGGGCATGCTTCCTCTGCAATGGTTGCATTTAAGATGAAGTCGGCCTGCTTTGCCAAATAAGATTGCGTATTGCTAACAAGCGCAACCAGTTGTGAGCCTCTACGTTTTAAGAGTGGCACCAAGACTTTTATTTCAGGTGTGTTTCCACTTTTAGAAATACAAATCACAACATCGTCTTTTTGTATCATGCCCAAATCGCCATGAATGGCATCAGCAGCATGCATGAAAAGGGCAGGTGTTCCTGTAGAATTAAGTGTGGCCACAATTTTATTGGCTATAATGGCACTCTTACCAATTCCGGTAATTACCACACGGCCTTTACTTACTAAAATTGCTTTCACACATGCTTCAAAACTATCGTCCAAATAGTCTATTAGCCGTTGCACCGCTAAGGATTCATTTTGTAATACTTCCCGTGCAATGTTTTTGATATTTTTTACTAAATTCAATTCTCGGTCGGAGTTAGCTTTGTAGATAACGCAAAGATACTATTTTACACTAACCCGCGTTAGGCGTTTATTATGATGTTGGTAGAAGAGAAAGATACTCTCAAGCTTAAGTTGAAAGAAATTTTCGGTTACTCCCAGTTTAGGGGTAATCAGGAAACCATTATACAAAACCTGCTGGATGGTCGCAATACCTTTGTGATCATGCCTACAGGTGCTGGCAAGTCACTTTGCTATCAATTACCCGCCATGGTGCACGATGGCCTAGCCATTGTAATATCGCCTCTCATTGCGCTGATGAAGAATCAGGTGGACCAAATGAACGCTTATGGCGTCAATGCCCGC
>LNEN01000089.1 GCA_001464155.1 Cytophagales bacterium Ga0077538
TTTACCCTGCTTTTTCTGCTGACTTATTTTACAGCTGCTCAGTCCCAATCGGTTGACATTTATCCTCCCAATTGGTGGACAGGAATGAAGACAAACAAAATACAACTCTTGCTCAGAAGTCCACAAGCGGATTTTAGTACTGGTGTTTTTTCGATCAATTACCCTGGAGTAACATTAATCAAAGCACACACTTTTGAAAACGGAAAGTATGTAGCGCTGGATGTTGAGATTACAGAAAACGCATTGCCAGGAACTATCCCTATCAACTACACAAAAGGAAAAAAGAAATCATCCTTTCAATGGACACTAAAAGCAAGAGAAGGCGTAAGCGGTGTTGACTATGCAGCCGGGATAACTTCCAGTGACTTTATTTATCTTCTCCTTCCCGATCGTTTCAGCAATGGAGATACCAGCAACGACAAAATTGCTGGTATGCGTGACCAGACACTCAACCGTGATTCGATCTACCATCGTCATGGAGGAGATCTACAAGGTGTAACAAATCATATAGACTACTTAAAAGATTTGGGTGTGACCGCACTTTGGCTAATGCCTGTGCTAGAAAATGACAGGACAGCAAGGACAGAACATGGCTATGCTTTTACGAATCACTACAAAATAGATCCACGCTTAGGCGGTAGTGATGCTTATCGGAAGGTAAGCAGAGAGTTACATAGCAGGGGATTGAAACTCATACAAGATGCCGTTTACAATCATATCGATATTGACCACTTTCTGTTTAGAGATAAGCCTGCTGCCGATTGGTTTCATCAATGGCCTGCTTTCCAGCAAACCAGCTATAAAGATCAACCTCTATACGATCCCTATGGTGCTGATGCCGATCGTAATATAACCTCCAATGGATGGTTCAATCACCTGATGCCCGATGTTAATCAAAGCAATCCCTTTGTAAGTAATTATTTAATCCAACATGCTATTTGGTATGTGGAAGAATTTGCAGTGGATGGCTGGCGGATTGACACCTACCTGTACAATGACTTGAAATTTATGAATCGGTGTAATGAAGCCTTATTGAATGAATATCCTCGACTTGGTATTTTTGGAGAGCTGTGGGTACACGGGGTTCCGTCTCAAGCATACTTTGTGGAAAATAATGTTGCAACACCTGGATTCAAAAGCAATTTACCTGGTGCTACCGACTTTCAAACCCTCTACTACGGAATCATTCCTGCCCTCACTCAAGATTTTGGTTGGACAGAAGGTGTGAACAAACTCTACACAACACTTTCCTATGACTTCCTCTATAAAGATCCCAACCGCAATGTTATCTTTTTAGACAATCATGACATCAGTCGTTTCTTCTCTGTGGTCGGAGAAGATGCGGCAAAACAAAAAATGGGCATCCAGTGGCTCCTTACTTCTCGGGGCATTCCTCAAATGTATTATGGAACTGAAATTCTCATGAAAGGCTTCACCAATCCTGATGGTTGGGTGCGTTTAGATTTTCCGGGAGGATGGACTGGCGATAAGAAGAATGCTTTCACCGGTGAAGGCCTTACACAAGAAGAAAAAGAAGTTCAAGCATTGGTTAAAAGTCTCGCGAATTTCCGCAAAACTTCCTCGGCTATGCAAACCGGGAAACTCATGCAGTACGTACCCAAGGAAGGGGTATATGTTTACTTTAGATATGACGACAAGCAAACCATTATGTGCGTTATGAATACCACCAACAAAGAGATGGAAATTAATTTTTCAAATTATCAGGAAAGAACAAATGGTTTCACAAAAGCAATTCATGTCGTTGAAAATACCTCGTTGGACTTTATTGACAAGCAAACCATTGCTGCCAAACAAATGTGGGTTTTAGAATTGAAGAAGTAAATTTATACACATGAAAGTCTTGAATATACTCAGTCTGATTTTTCTCTCTTTAAATGTAGTAGGGCAAACGCCTTCTGTTTCTTCAGGAACCATCAAGCATTTTGAAAACTTTGAATCACGTTTTGTAAGTCCTAGAAATATTGATCTTTGGCTTCCCGAAGGCTATACTGAAAAGAAAAAATATGCGGTGCTCTACATGCACGATGGGAAGGGACTCTATGACTCTACCATTATGTGGAACAGACAAGAGTGGGGTGTGGATGAAACCCTTAGCAAACTTTTGCATAAGAAAAAAATCAGGGACTGTATTGTTGTAGGCATTTGGAACTCTGAAGCAACAAGACACCTTGAGTACTTTCCTCAGAAGCCTTTTGAGTCCTTAACTCAAGAGCAGCAAGAGCTACTCTTTGGAGCCGTGCGAAACAACGGGCAATCCGTTTTTAAGGAACCTCAGATAAAGTCCGATGCTTACCTGAAATTTCTTGTGAAGGAATTAAAACCCTTCATCGATAAAAACTTCTCTACCAAAAAAGATCAGCCAAACACCTTCATTGTCGGATCCAGTATGGGTGGACTTATTTCCATGTACGCCATTTGCGAATATCCAACAGTCTTTGGAGGTGCCGCGTGCTTAAGCACCCATTGGCCAGGAACATTTTCGATTGAGAACAATCCTGTTCCACAAGCCTTTATGGATTATTTGAGCACTCACTTACCCTCACCTAAAAATCACAAGATCTATTTTGACTACGGCACCGAAACATTAGATGCATTATACAAGCCCTTTCAGCAAGAGGCAGATAAAGTTATGAAAGCAAAGGGTTACTCAGAGAAAAATTGGAAAACACGTGAATTTGTGGGCGAGAACCACTCTGAAAATGCATGGAAGAAAAGATTCGAAATACCTGTTGTTTTTCTACTGAGGAGATGAGTTGTCGTTAACTCAGTTTCTCATTCTCTTTATGTCGCTCACTATCTCGTGAAGTCTTCTTCTCAATGTTCTTTTTAAAAGAATCCGTTAAATCAACACCTGTTTGATTCGCCAAGCACATCAACACCCAAAGCACATCTGCCATCTCATCACCTAAGTCTTTATTCTTATCAGACTCCTTTTCAGATTGTTCCCCGTAGCGTCTGGCCATAATTCTAGCCAACTCCCCCACCTCTTCAGTTAATATTGTCATGTTAGTAAGTTCATTGAAATAGCGAACGCCATAGGTCTTAATCCAATCGTCAACTTGTTTTTGCGCCTCTTCAATACTCATGTGACAATATTCTAACTTCTAACTTCTAACTTCTAACTTCTAACTTCTAACTTCTAATAACTATTTTTCTAGATCCTCAAAGTCAATATCCAACACCTCAAACTTCTCCCATCCTCTAAAATCAAAGTGCCACCACTCTGAAGAATTTACTTTGAATCCATGTTTACTCATGATCGAAATAATCAACTCTCTGTTCTTCTTAACTGTTGGATCCGAAATAGGTGTAGAAGGCCAGGCTTCTCGTTTAAAAGAATCAAACTCAGTTGGCATCACCAATTCCATGCCCGTTTTAAGATCGACCAGAGTCATGTCAATCGCACATCCTCGATTGTGGCGAGACCCACGGTAGGGAGAGGCCACATAGGTTGTATCTTTATACACTTCATAAAATTTAACTGTTGCTGAATAAGGACGATAGGCATCAAAAATTTTAATTCCAACCCCCTGCTTCGCAAATTCCGTTTGAGCATTCTTCAAGGCCTCAGCAACCGGCCTGCGAGCGTAGGCTTTTCTCAAGGTGTAAATTTTTTCCTTGGTAAAATTATTGACTGTCGCGTAGCGGATGTCCAACACTATCCCAGGAATAAATATCTCCAGGTCAATCAACTCCATAGAAGCATCTTTCTCAACGGAGAGTTCATATTGCGGAAGTTGAGTGGGCTTCAATCCATAAGCATAGCGCTGAGCTGTTGCTGAACCGGATAACAAACAAAGTCCAACAAGGAATAAACAGCGCATAGCTTACATTTTATTTTTCGTATCGATAATAATTGTCACGGGTCCATCATTCAACAAGCTCACTTTCATATCTGCTCCAAACTCTCCAGTTTGTACTGTCTTTCCCAATTTCTCTTCTACAGATCGGACAAACTTTTCATACAGAGGAATCGCCACAGGTGGTTTTGCTGCCTTTATATAAGAGGGCCTGTTTCCCTTTTTTGTGCTTGCATGCAAAGTAAACTGGCTCACCACCACTATATCACCACAAACATCCTGCACACCTAGGTTCATGACACCTTCCGCATCATCAAAAATCCGGAGCGAAACAATTTTTCCAGTCAGCCATTCTA
>LNEN01000090.1 GCA_001464155.1 Cytophagales bacterium Ga0077538
ACAGTCTGCACCTAGCGATTACGCGCAGACTCGAGTACGCGATCCCTTTCGACTATGGATATGCGGAACGATTTTGGTGCCGAAGGACTAAAAATGTTCTATGGATAAAAAGGCAGTGGTCGAAGAGAAGGAAATAAAAAAGCTCCTTGACTTAAATGAAGAACTTGAAAATTACTTCCGCAATACCATCATACCACAACTCTTTGTCGATGCGGACCTGATCCTTCGGAAATTCAGTCCACCGGCTAACATGCATTTTAAACTAACGGCCGTAGATATTGGGAAGTCAATACAGGATATTCCACAGCTTTCAAATTTGCCCGAATTCATTGACTCTATAAGCCAGGTAATCGCCACCAACGATGATGTAGAAAGGGAAATACAAACACCCGATAAGCGCTGGTTTCAAATGAATCTCTTACCCTACATTATCAAAAAGCAGGGAATTACGAATGGTGCCGTTATTACTTTTGTGGACATCACTGAACGCATTGCGGACAAGCAAGTCATTGAAAAAATCAATGCCGACCACGAAACCTTTATCTACTCTGTCTCGCATGACTTTCGCGGTCCGCTCACCAACCTGGTGCTCCTGATTGACCTGCTGAAAGCTGCGGTCAATAAAAAAGATGAACAGGAAATTGCACAACTGCTGGAAACGATGGATCGCTCTGCACGCTCCATGAAAACAATGATCAGCGAACTAACGGATATTATTAAAATCGGTGCTGCCCCTGGCGATCAAAGTGAGAGAGTTAACCTGGAGCAGATTCTGGAAGAAGTTAAATTCACCCTGAAAAATCAAATTTATCAATCACACGCGAAGATCACCACCCATTTTCAAGTTACGGAGTTAACCTTTTCGAAGAAAAACCTGCGAAGTATTCTGTACAATCTGCTGAGCAATGCCATTAAGTTTACTCCGGAAGGAAAAACACCTGAGATCTTTATCAAAACCGAAAAGCAAGAAGCATACACCTTATTGTCCGTCAAAGACAATGGGGTGGGTATTGAAACTGAAAAGCAAAAAGACATTTTTTCGATCTTCAAAAGACTGCAGCCTCAGATTGAAGGAACCGGTGTGGGCCTTTTCATTGTAGATAAAATGGTCACGAATCAAGGTGGTAAAATTGAGGTGGAGAGCCTTGTGAATGGGGGTACTACGTTTACCATTTATCTAAAAAATGAGTAACAGCCTTTTTACCGCAATTATGTCGTGGGCTGCTACTTATTTAGTACAGGAAATTTCTCGCTATTCCAATACGAATAATCGTACGACCGCGTAGCCATAACCGAACTATTTTATAGTCTATTCTGGTACACCGCATAACTAAACCGGAAGGGTGCCAATTCTATTCCGGATTACTGCTTAGTCTTAACCAGACTATCGACTAGTAGCAATCGTACCGATTCGAAGTAGTCATTGAACCAACGAGAAGTAGTAATAGAACTACCCTAAGCTAGTAACCGCACCATGGACTCGTTGCAACCGTACCGACTCGAAGTAGTAATTGATCCAACGAGAGGTTGTAACCTAACCAACGAGAAGTAGTAATGGAACTACCCGGTGCTAGTAACCGCACTAACAAGAAGTAGCAATGGGAACCTGCTTAAAACGATCATGTTTCGAAAAAAATGGATTTTTTTAGGGTCTCCATTTGCAAATAAAAACCCAAAAACTATCTTTGCACTCCCATTTAGCACGGTCCGTTCGTCTAGGGGTTAGGACACCAGATTTTCATTCTGGTAACACGGGTTCGATTCCCGTACGGACTACTACAAAGCCCTGATTTTCAGGGCTTTTTTGCTTTACAACGGTTTTACAGTTCTTCTGCAACAAGTTGGGGGTCTGGCTGTTTGAAAAGCGACTCTGCACAAAAGAGGCCACAAACACATCCGAATGGTTGACTTCTATAACTTTCTATTCTCCTGGCAATTATTTCCTGAAAAGGGAAGCTACGAAGCAGGCCACCGCCCCAAATCGGGTATTTATAAAATAAGCTACCGCGAAGAAAGTCAGTTACTGCAAGTTCTCACCAATTGGGTAAGTCTGGAAGACAAGGCTTTTACTTCTGAATACCTGGTGCCCAGCGATGGATCAACGCGCCAACTAGGGGATGTTGAAGAGACAAGCACTGTTCACCTCATTCTTTCCAGTAGCCTGCTTTTTGAAGTCATCTTCTCGCAGAACAAGCAGGAGACTTTGCGCATCCGGCATGAGATTACCCCCCAAGGTTTATTAAAGATTACGCAAACGCACGTTAACGAGTCTGGTAAAACGCTGATCAACACTGAACTCTATCACAAACAATTCAGCGTTCTCCCATATGCCGCCTCCGCCTCCAGTGCGGTGATACGACAAAACGAAGAAGGCCTCATTCGGCATCAGGCCCTTTCGGCCATGGAGGAACAAACACAACTGCAACTGGATCAAATCAGAAAGCAAATAGAGTTGCTGGCCCAACAGGCACAAGAGATTCAGAAGCGGAAAGATTTGTCCATGATCATCTACAGCACCAAGCTGGGTTTCAAACCGGTGATTGGTCAGACCTATTATTTATACGAGAAAGAAGATGACTCTTACTTATTGAGTATGATTGCCCCGCAGGAATGGGGAACGAAGAAAGCCTACTTCAAGAAATTTATGGCAGCGGTGAAACTCCTGGCCGACCATACCTGGATCTCGATTGGTTAGTGGTTATTTGTTATCAGTTAGAAGTTAGTTGTTATCCGTTTAACTGATAACTGATGACTGATAACAGTTAACTGATCCCGCCAGGCTAGGAACTATTTTTGCCAACTAAAAGGTTCTGATGATCAGTATTACTGAGGTATCTGTTCCACTAACACTTCATTTCCTGCTCGGTCATAATACGCGCAGGTCATGTTGTCCATGGAGACGATCCATTTCTCAATGCCGGATTTTGCACAGTCCTGGCAGAAGGTAGCATAATCAGTCTTGCCTTGTTGATGGGCTTTCAGGTCTGCTTTGAATTGTTCGGCATTTGACACTTCCGCAATCGACAAACGCTCAGGCTTACTAACTGTTGCTATTGTGTAGTCCTTGGAACCATGGTAGTCGGTATGTCCATCTGTTACAAACGTTTCGTAAGAAGTGACGCCCAATTTTTTAATGTCATGGATGTAGGCAGGAAAGTCAGCACCTGACTTTACCTTACTGTGCTTCTCTTTGATTTGCGCTAATGTAAACATCGTGTTGCTATAAACTTCAGCTATCCTTTGAAATCCAGCCCTTGTGGATTAGTTGGTTTTTACCAGTATCCAATTATACTACTTAAATCGATTTTCATTAAGGCACAACCGTCATGCCGAATTCATTTCGGCATCTATCGAAAAGCGGTCATAGAGATGCCGAAACAAGTTCGGCATGACGTAGTTTTTTGATTTTGTATTGTTGTCAATTGAGACATGAAGTGGATACTTAACTTTTCTATGTGGACTTCTTATAACCATTAACAACTAACGACTACACTTTCAACTTAATAGCCACGGGACAATGATCAGACCCCATGCGTTCGTTATAGATCAATGCTTCTTCTACTTTGGGTAGCAGGCGTTCGCTTACCAAAAAGTAATCGATGCGCCAACCTGTGTTGTTCGCGCGTGCATTGAATAGGTAGTTCCAATACGAATACTTCACTTCTTCCGGATGCATGTGACGGAAGGTATCGACAAAGCCTGCTTCCAATAAAGCCGTGAAGCTGTCAATCTCTTGTTGGGTATAGCCGGCCGACTTGTTGTAATTCTGTTTCGGGCGCGCCAAATCAATGGCTTGATGGGCCACATTTAAATCACCACAAATAATAACAGGCTTGCGCTTGTTCAACCAACTTACATAATCGCGAAAAGCATTGTCCCAGGTTTGTCTGTACTCCAGCCGCTTCAAGCCTTCGCCTGAGTTGGGTGTGTACACGGTGACTAATATAAAAGTATCATACTCTGCCGTCACTACTCTCCCCTCCTGATCGTGCTCTTCTACCCCCATGTCGTAAGTAACGCTAATGGGTTCCTGCTTGGTGAGAATGGCCGTGCCCGAATACCCTTTACGCGCTTTGGAGTCGTTGATGTAGGATTTGTATTCCGGAAAAGCTTCTAACACTGTTTTTACATCCGTCACTGTAGCCTTGTGCTCTTGCAAGCATAACATGTCGGGATTCATCTCCCGCACATCCTTTGCAAAATCCTTTTTGATGATGGAACGGATTCCGTTGACGTTCCAATTCACTAAATGCAACGCTGCCATTATTTTTTAGGTTGAGTCGGAGGTGTGGACGAAGGTGTTTCCGGTTTAGAAGCTTCTACTTTCTCTGCCGTACCAAGGTAGGCAGGTAAATCAAGTCCTGCCATTTTAAATACCTCTTGCAGAGGAGGAACCGATTGATACATGCCAGAGATGAAGTTGGCAGTAGACGACTTGCCATCTTTCGTATTACCACCATCCCACACAGTAATCTTATCGATCTGAATATTTTTGATGGCCTCTGTTTGCAATCTTACCAGTTCAGGAAGTTTATCTGCA
>LNEN01000091.1 GCA_001464155.1 Cytophagales bacterium Ga0077538
TACCAGAAATGATTCGGTAAGATGTTGAAAAATAAGTTGAAAACGTTCGGCACCTACTGTTTTCCGGATACCCACTTCCTTTGCTCTATCCATGGCTCTGGCTGTTGCTAGGTTGATATAATTAATGGCCGCCAGTAGTAAGATGATAAGAGCCACACCACTAAAAATGTATACATATTGAATGTTGCCCACCGGTACGGACTCATTCATATCAGAATATAAATGAATATCGGTGAGTGGTATCCAGTTGTACACCACATAGTCATTGGCGTTTGTTAATTCACTGGCCAGCGCTTCTTTTACCAGTGCGTTGGTTTTAGAAGCCAGTGATAACACATCGGCTTGTTTATCTAAAACAAAAAAAGTCTCATAGTTTGCACTCCACCATTGCTCCTCTTTTGATTGTGGTAGCGTGGAAAAGGAAGCAATAAAATCTGCTTGTAGTGTTGAGTTATCAGGCAAATCTTTCATTACACCCGTTACCACATACTCCCGCGTATCATTCACGCGTACGACTTTTCCAATGGGGTCAGTTGTCCCGAAATATTTTTTTGCACTGGACTCGGTGAATACGATCGTGTTAGGTTCGCTAAGCACAGTGGATTCCGATCCCTTTACTAGAGGAAATGAAAAGACAGAAAAGAACGAGCTGTCAGCAAAATAGAAGCCGCTTTCTTGAAACTTCTTGTCTTCAGAGCTTACAACAAAGGGACTGAAGGAAGCAGGATTGTAAAGTCTAACGCCATTCTTTATTTCAGAAAAATTTCGGCTTAAAACGGGTAAGAGTGCCGTTGGCGATACAGAAGTTTTTGAAGTCTGCCCCCCAAAGCTATATTCCAGGCTAGCGCGATAAATACTTCCGTTTTGTTGATGCAAACGATCGAAGCTCAGCTCATGCTGTATCCAAATCACAATAAGGATACAGATTGTCAGGCCAAGTCCTAGCCCAAAAATATTGATTAGTGAATAGGCGAAATTTTTGCGTATGCTGCGAAGCGCTATGAGGAGGTAATTTTTGACCATGAGGAGGTGGGTTTGGTGTTTGACTTTTAACTAGGACGCTTCCTTACAGGAAAGGTTGCATGGTGTCTGGTAAAAGGAGCAAATAAATAGGCGTAATAGGCCATGCCGATATGGATGACACCTCTTTTGTAACATCCTAAATTTAATGACGTAATAGGGGGTATTATTCAACCGAAAAATTCGCGGTAAATTGCAAGTAATGAGAGCCTGGTCAGTTTTGTTCTTTCTGCTTCTTTTCTTTGCGGGTGCAAGTGCCCAGGAATACTCGCTGCGCAATTACAAGGCCATTGATGGATTGCCACAATCTCAAGTAAATATGATTGTGGAGGATGCCAATGGTTACCTCTGGATTGGAACTCATGGTGGCGGCTTGGCTCGTTTTGATGGACGCGAGTTTAAAGTGTACACAACGTTAGATGGACTACTCAGTAACATTGTTACTTTTTTGAAAATTGATACGGAGCAAAACTTGTGGGTGGTTCACCCTCGGGGTATTTCTAAGTTTGATGGAAAAACCTTTACGAAATTTCAGCAACCGGGCAAGCCCTCCAATATCAAGCGCATTCGAAGAATTTTTCAGTACGCAGATACGCTCTTCTTTATTTCAGTGCCGGGTGCATTGGGTAAAATTCATAACGATTCTATCTATTACTGGGCCAAACAAGTAAAAGAAGGCAAGAATATTTCGTATTCCCACTTGTTACCCTCCCGCGAAACGATGCTTTACCTGAATGACAGTTCATTTGTCATATTGGGCAACGAAAGTAAAGTGACTTTTGATCACAAGAAAATGTTTAACCGCCTCTACGGTATTTTTAATTATCATAAGGAAACACTCTTGTTTACTGACAGTGGATACTTCGCCCTGGATAGCAGGAACCTGACCTTTCACAAGTACCACTTACCCATCAATCATACCGTTCTTTATTATGACTCCCTTCAGGATGTTTTCTGGACAAGAAAAGGAAATTTATTATTGAAAGAGCGCTTAACGCAGCAAGGGCACAGCATCGACACTGTATTGAACGAAGAAGAGGTAATGCAAATCTTGCCAGACTCAGAAGGCAATACCTGGCTGGCTACGTATGGGCATGGCATGTACAAATATTTTGTTCAGGATTTTAATAAATGGCAGAGTCAGGAAATGCGAGGGGTTATGTCTATTCTTAAAGAAGATGACGGCACAACCTGGATTGGTACAATGGGCAGAGGCTTGCATAAAAAATCACGAGGAAAAATTACAACATACCATGACCCCATTGAACCTTACCGAAATTCTATACACTGCATTAAAAAAGCCCCCGATGGTACTATATGGGTGGGAACGCAATATGGATTGGGTAAATACAATCGAGTAAAAGATGCTTTTCAATGGTTTACCAGTAACGAAGGACTGAGCTCAAGTTCTATTTCCACAATTGAGTTTGATGAAAAGAATAATGTATGGGTTGGTACATTCAGTGGAGGACTCAATTATTTTGATGGTAAAAAGTTTGAAGCATATTCACTAAAGAACGGTCTTGAGAGCCCGAATGTGCTCGCATCCTATTACTGCACAAAATATAAGACACTTTTCTTTGGCAGTGAGTTTGGACTTTCCCGAATGCAGAACGGTGTGGTAACTCACGAACCACTGCCGGAAATTGAAAACACCAGTGTATTTTCTGTCAACCATTTTCGCGATTCGTTATTACTCATTGGGACTGGAGGGGCCGGTGTTGTAGTGTATGATCCAACCACTTTCCGAAAGTGGAGAATTAGTTCAAAAGAGGGTTTGGTTTCTGACTTTATTTATTTCGTAGCGGCCGATCCTCAAGGTGCAGTCTGGATTGGAACGGAAAAGGGGATCTCTCAAATCAGATTGAGTGAAAACCTTGAAATAGTCAGCCATCTTCAAATCAAAACGCATACTATTTGGGAGAGCAGGAAAAGATATTTGGGATGATTGATGGATTATATGCTTACAATGATATCGGTAACCACCTTAGTCATTCGTTCCCTTTACATCTTACTGATGTGAGTTTATTGTATGGACAGAATCCGATTACCAAGTATGCCAAGTCCTTGGGCGGCTTCTTTAAAATTCCGATGGAGCTTTCACTTCCTCCAGATGAAAATCATATCACGTTAACGTTTAACAGGGTAGACAAGCGTTATCCAAAATCCGTGAAGTTCAAGTATCGCTTAGTTAATTACGATAAAACCTGGTCCTTGCCTTCTGCTCAACACGAAGTAACCTATAGTAATTTGCCACCCGGTAGTTATACATTTGAAGTGTTGGCAACGGACAATCGCGGAAGCTGGTCTTCAATTCCTTCTACATATTCTTTTGTTATCAACGCTCCATTTTATCAGAAGGCCAGTTTTATTGTAATGATGCTAGTTGTGCTGATAGGTGCCATTCTGCTTTTTTTCTATTTGCGTGTTCGACATAAAGTAAACAGGGTAATGGAACTTGAGCGGATCAGGGCACATGAGCAAGAGGTGTTGAGAAAAGAGATAGCGCGTGATTTTCATGACGAAATGGGCAATCAGCTTTCTCGTATTATTAACTACGTAAGTCTGTTGCGGCTCAACGGGAAATCAGGAATGTCACAAACAGATTTATTTGCGAAGGTGGAAGGTTCAGCCAAATATTTATACAGCGGAACGCGTGATTTTATCTGGTCTATTGATCCGGTAAATGACGAGTTGTCTAAACTGTTTATACACTTACGTGATTTTGGTGAAAAATTGTTTGAGGAAAAGTCAATCAATTTCAGAGCGTATAATGAGGTAAAGGATAAGGTAAAGCTCGTATACGGTTTCAGCCGACAGGCAAATTTAATTTTTAAAGAAGCCATGACGAATGCCTTTAAATACTCTGAAGCTAAAAACGTTAAGTTAATTCTTCGAAATACAGGCGATCTGTTTGAGTTTGTATTTGAGGACGATGGAGTAGGATTCTCCTTGGAAACAGTGCAAAATGCCAATGGGTTGCAAAATATTCGCGACCGGGCTGTACGCATCAATGGAATATTACGTATACAAAGTGATAGAAAGGAGTCATTGAGTGGCCAAACCAGTGGAACTTCTATACAGTTGGAATTTAAAATCACCAAACTAATTAAACATGAGCACTCCCTTTAAAAAACGCGTAGTCTTGGTTGAAGATGATCAGGAGATTCGAAATAGTTTTAGTTTGATTGTAAACAGTTCTCCCAAATTTACAGTCGTAAATGGATATGGTGATGGAGAAGAGGCCATCAAAAATCTTTCGAAAGACAAGCCAGAGATAGTATTAATGGATATTGAATTGCCGGGCATGAATGGTATTCAGGCTACTAAGGTTATTAAGGATAAATCTCCTTCATCCGACATCATTATGGTAACTGTGTATGAAGACAGTGATCTTGTGTTTGAAGCGTTGAAAGCAGGAGCATCAGGCTACATCACAAAAAGTGCCAACTATATGGAGCTATTGTCGGCCCTGGAAGAGATTATACGTGGTGGTGCACCCATGAGTAGCCGAATAGCCCGTATGGTAATTGATAATTTTCACGTGAATCCCAATTCTCCTCTTACCAAAAGAGAAACCGAGATTTTACAATTGATTTCCGAAGGGAAAACCTATACGCAAATTTCAGAGGAGTTATTCATCTCCAAGGAGACTTCGAAGACACATATTAAAAATATCTACTCTAAGCTTCAGGTTACTTGTAAGTCAGAAGCGATTGCTAAGGCTAATCTTGAAAAACTAATTTAGGGGTAAACCTTTAAATGAATCAACATAGGAGGATTCTTTCTGCTTCTTGAAAGATCAAGAAAACAGTTCTTATCTTTTCCTTCAAACCTCCATCACAAGGAGGTTTTTTTATGCTCGAACTTTTCTTAACGTGAATTTTATACTGAGCACTAACCCTTATTTAGGTAGCCTGAGCGAAAAAAATATACCCTTTTCGCAGTCATTTTTTACACGAGCGGTTTTCAGAGTTTTGATTTAACATGCTGCGATTGCAGCAATGGAGTAATTAATCTAAACCTTAAACGTATGAGGAAGTTTTTACAAACAAGCTTTTTGCTGTTGCTGATTTCATTTTCGGTAGCGGCACAAGAACGTTCGGTTTCAGGACGGGTACCAATGGTACCGTTACTGATTCAGAAGGTAACTACCGCTTAAATCTCCCAACTTCGGGAGGTGCTCTCGTGTTTTCATTTATCGGGTTGCAAACTACAGAAGTCATCGTGGGGGATCGAGCCGTGGTAGATGTATCGTTAGCACTTGATGTAACACAGCTATCAGAAGTAGTGGTGACAGCCTTGGGTATTGAGTCAGATGTTACCAAACTGGGTTCCGCTACTTCAAAGATTGGTGGAAGCTCAGCAAAAGAGTCTGGCGAGACGGGCGTAATTCAGGGACTTGCCGGTAAAGCTTCGGGTGTGCTGGTTCAGAAAACAGCGGGAGATCCAGGAGCGGGTGCTTATATTCAGATTCGCGGTCAAAGCACGATCACCTCCAGCGTGCAGCCCCTAATTGTGGTAGATGGTGTGCCGATGTTTAATACAACAGCGGGCTCCAATGTGGGAGGTGTTATTGAGCAATCAAGAATGAATGACCTAAATCCGAACGACATTGAATCCGTTCAGATTCTCAAAGGCGCTTCTGCAGCTGCCCTCTGGGGTTCGAGAGCTGCCAATGGGGTAATGGTCATAACTACTAAGAAGGGTAAGAAGGGTGTTGGAAAGAAATTTTCTGTTGTGTACGGGGCCACGTATTCTGTTGATAAGATTAGTTATAAGCACGACCTGCAAACTAAGTTTGGTCAGGGAAGCAATGGTATTTACAGTCCGGTAAATGCAAATGCCTACGGTGATAAGATAGAAGATCGTTCAGGCGGAGCGGATGGCGTGGTGAATACTCCGGGTGCTCCTTATTTCGAATCCATCAGTGGAAAGAAGTATTACGAAATCACAGCTAAGAATGACAGAACAAATTACGAACAAAGCAATTTTGATCAGGTTTTTCAGGATGGTCATTTCTTAGAACAGAACATAAGTCTGAGTGGTGCAAGCGAAAGCAGTTCAATCTTTGCAAGCTTTTCAAATTTGGATCAAGAGGGTATTATCGTTGGAAACAGCGATTACAAGAGAAGCACCTTTAGAATAAATGGTTCCAATAAGTTGTCGGATCAGGTTAATCTGAAGACAAACTTCTCCTACGCAAAAGTAAAATCAAACCGCATCCAACAAGGATCCAACACGGCTGGTCTTTACCTGGGTTTTTTAAGAACACCTTCTGATTTTGATAACCGTGATTACAAGGGTACTTACTACAATGCGGCTGGCATTCCTGCCTTCAATCGTCAGCGTTCCTACCGCAGGTATTTAGGTAATTCTCTTAACCCAATTTATAACAATCCAGGATGGACGGTGAACGAGCAAAAAAATCCTACAGAAGTAGATCGCTTCTTAGGAAATCTTGAGTTGGAAGTGAAGCCCACTTCTTGGTTAACCTTAATTGCTCGTCCCGGTGTTGACTTCTATGAAGATCGCAGACAATCCATTTTTCCAATCGGAAGCGCGGCTAACAGTGGAAATGGTACTGCTACAGAACAGTACCTTTCGGAACGTCAGTTTAACGTAGACATGTTTGGTATTGCCAATTTTAAATTGACTGACCACATTTTAGGTACGGGTGTGTTGGGCGCAAACTTTAATGAGCGCACACAGCATAATGATGGGTTTACCTATCAAAACTTCATTTTGGATTTACCCATCAGCAATGCAACCAATGCAACCAATGAAAACACCTTCCCATTTGATTTCGAATCTGTACAGCGCACCTCTGCAGGCTATGGAACATTGAATCTTGGGTATGATGAATTGCTATACCTAAATGCTACGCTTCGTGTTGAAAATGCTTCCACTTTTGGATCGGGCGCTCAAAGTACGTTTGCCTATCCATCAGTAGATGTGGCCTTTAATTTCAATCAACTCGGTGCTTTGAAAAACAGTCGTGTGTTAAGTGCTGGTAAACTGCGCGCTGCCTATGGTGAAGTAGGTATTCAACCAATTCCGTATTCAACATTAGATGATTATGTGGTAGCGGTATACGCAGAAGGTTGGGGACCTGCAGTTTCAGCAGCTGGCTATTCTGGTTCATACGGTCGCTCTGTGATCAAAGGTAACAGATCACTTGAGCCAGAACGGAAGAAAGAGATTGAGTTTGGAACTGATTTGAGTTTCTTCGAGAATCGACTCTCACTAAATGCAACGTACTATACCAACGAAACAACGGGTGCTCTCTTCAACGTTGCCATTGCTCCGACAACGGGTTATGCCAACACATATGGCAACGCAGCCTCTTTGGAGAATAAAGGCATTGAATTGGATTTGAATGCAACGGTGCTGAAGCTAGGTGATTTTACATGGGATATTAATGCCAACGTAAGTCAGAATAGAAATAAAGTGACAAGTCTTTCAGGTACAGAGTCACTTTTCTTAGCAGGATTTACAGGTACATCCAGTAGAGCCGTAGTTGGTCAGCCAGTTGGTGTATTGTGGGGAGGAAGATGGGATCGCGATGCCGCAGGCAAACTGATCCTTGACGAGAATGGATTCCCGACTCAAGCATTGGATGAAGGTATCTTAGGCGATCCGAATCCGGATTGGAGAGGAGGCTTAGGTTCTACATTCAGGTATAAAGGTTTCCGCCTATATGCGCTGTTTGAAACTTTCCAAGGTGGCGACATATGGGCAGGTACGCATGGTGCACTCTATAACTTTGGACGCACCCAACAGTCTGCTAATGAAGTTACCCTTTCAGCAGCCGAAGCCGCTACGATCGTAAATGCTACAGGCGCTCCTGTTACAAGCTTTGGTACTGACAATGGAAATGGCACCTTTACATTCAGAGGAAACATTGCTGATTTTGGTGGTGGAAAAGTAGCATTGAACCAAGCGTGGTATCAAGGTCTTGGTGGTGGTTTCGGTCCGGTAGGCGAACAATTTATTGTAGACGGATCCTGGACAAGATTGCGTGAATTAACTCTGGGGTATACATTAAATGGCGAAGCCTTTAGAAGTGCCACCAAACTCACCGCCATTGATTTTACGTTAACAGGTCGCAACCTAGCCATCTGGGCTCCAAGCAAAGACATTATTGGAGTAGATCCTGAAACAAATTTGACAGGTCCTACCAATGGCAGAGGATTGGAGTACTTCAATAATCCGGGTACGCAATCATTCCTCTTCTCAGTACAAATCACCTATTAATTTCAGTCACTACTAAAGACTAGATATATGAAAAAAATATTTAAGTATTTATTGCTGGCGCTTATTGCGTTGAACATAAGCGCTTGCGAAAGTTTTATTGACGACATGGAGGTGGATCCAAATAATCCTGGAGACGCAACGGCCGCACGAATGATTGAAGGTGTGATGGTGGCTGATATGTTTGTTCATACCGGAGATCTAAACAGACTGGCAGGCATGTGGATGGGATATTTCACAGGAGCCGATCGCCAGTATTTAACTTTAGATACCTGGGGTGGATCAGTTGCAGCTGACTACAACAACACGTGGGGTAATATTTACACCGGTGTAGTTGCCCAAGCCAGAATTGTGCAAGAGAAGGCTAGTACTGAAAACAATTTGCGATTGCGCGGTGTAGCTAAAATACTAGAAGCGCATGCCTTGGGAACAACCGCTCAACTTTGGGGAGATGTACCCAACACAGAAGCGAATAATATCGATGAGTTTCCAAATCCTGCTTACGAGTCGCAAGCCAGTGTGTATGCTTCTTTGCAAACCTTGTTGAATTCAGCCCTTGCTGATTTAGCCGGTGTAGGAAGCATTCCTAACGATATTTTTTACGGAGGAAGTGTTGCCAACTGGTCTGCGTTTGCGCATTCCCTAAAGGCAAGATACTTTGTACACACAGGAGATTTTGCAAACGCTGAAACAGAAGCAGCCTTGGGGATCACCACACTGTCGGAAGAATTATGGGCTCCCTTTGGTAGCACGTTTGGCGCAACCTTCAATCCCTATTACGATTTCATGGTGTACAACCGACCGGGCTATATGGGCGCAGATGGTGCCTATGCTGCAGAATTGTTGGATCCGTACGACTTATCAGGAAGTGGAAGAAGCAGAAGCAATCCGAAGACAAACGAAGAAGCACGGTTCAATTGGAATTACCTTCCTTACTATGAAATTTATGCGGCAGGCTACGAACCCAATTACTTAAATGATTTTGATTGGGCAGAACCAAATGGAAAGTTTGGCTTGGAGTTTCCGTTGTACACAGCAGGAGAAAGTCTGTTGATTATTGCTGAAGCCAGAATTAGAGCGAATGACGTAGCAGGAGCGATTGCCGCCTATAATAACTACCGCACTTATTTGGAGAATGGTGGTGGTGGCTTTCACGACATCGCATCGGCTTATGATTATGCTTTTCAGTACGATCCGTATGTGTTAGCAGATTTTCAAGCAGGAGGGATGGTAAATCATGGTCAGGCGAGTGTAGCAGAAGCCATTCTCTTTGAGATTATGGAAGAGCGTTATGTTTCCATGGTGGGTGAACTGGAGGCCTTTTCTGATTGGAGAAGATCCGATAATTTGATTGGTGTGCCTGTTAAGTTTGGCACCAGTATTCCGGAGCGATTCCTCTACCCTCAAGTAGAAATCAACACCAATCCAAATGTTCCTTCACCTTTACCTGATTTCTCAACTCCCACACCCGTAAATCAGTAAGCATTCATTTTTTAAAAAGAGGTCATTGTTCGCAATGACCTCTTTTTTTATGCCTTGGCCTCTTTATGGTTAAAGCTTCCTGAGGAATTTCATTGCGTTAGATAAAGGTAGAGTATCAAAATGGCCAGAGGATCAGGAGATAGTTGAATTTCCGACCATCAAAAATCTATTGGAACCCTTTGAGATATTAAATAGATTGTGCAAAACCTTATATCTATGATACGTTTCACCTTGCTCTTTGTAGTCATACTTTCCAGTGTTTCTGTGACAGTGGCGCAGAAGAAAAAAGCAGAGACCAAAACTTCAGCCGCACAGGAGGGTCCTTGGGCATCGAAAGTGAAAGGGCTCAAAGTATTCCCAGGATTTATGGAGTACTATTATGATGAAAAGAATGACAAGATCTTTCTGGTAATTGACAAGTTGGATACAGAGTTGTTGTATGTAGTTTCCTTAGCGGCAGGAGTGGGCTCAAATGATATAGGCCTGGATCGTTTGCAATTAGGGGGAGAACGTGTGGTGAAATTTGAAAGACGAGGCCCAAAAGTATTAATGGTGGAGCCTAATTACAGGTATCGTGCCATCAGCAATAATCCGGACGAGCGCAGAGCCGTAGAAGAGGCCTTTGCGCAGTCGGTCTTATGGGGTTTT
Organism: Cytophagales bacterium Ga0077538; assembly: GCA_001464155.1. Taxonomy (GTDB): domain Bacteria; phylum Bacteroidota; class Bacteroidia; order Cytophagales; family Cyclobacteriaceae; genus Chryseotalea. The sequence continues at coordinate 10,405 of LNEN01000091.1, forward strand.
AAAGTAGAAGCGGAAGAAGGTGGAAAAATATTGGTAGACGCCACTGATTTTCTGATGCAAGATGCACACGATGTAAGTGGAACTTTGAAGAGTACGAATCAAGGAAATTATTCATTAGATAAATCCCGCTCTGCTTTCTATTTACCCCGAACCAAGAATTTTCCTAAAAATTCTGAAGTAGAAGTTACGCTCACGTTCACAGGGCAACCTACCGGAGGATACATTAGAAGTGTAGCGCCTACAGCGAGTAGTATTACTGTACGCGAACACCATTCTTTTGTGGAGTTACCAGATGCTAATTACAAGCCCCGTGTTTTCGATCCCAGAGCCGGATACTTCAGCATGTCGTATTACGATTATGCAACTCCGATTCACGAGCCAATTGAAAAACGATTTATTACACGTCATCGCCTTGAGAAAAAGGATCCAACCGCTCCTATGAGTGAAGCGGTGGAACCCATCATTTATTATTTGGACAGAGGTGCACCCGAACCGATTCGCTCTGCACTGTTAGACGGAGCGCGTTGGTGGAATCAGGCGTTTGAAGCAGCAGGGTACAAGAATGCCTTTCAGGTAGAGTTGTTACCAGAAGGTGCCGACCCGATGGATGTACGGTACAATGTTATCAACTGGGTGCATCGTTCTACGCGCGGCTGGTCGTATGGTGCATCCGTTACTGATCCGCGTACCGGAGAAATTATCAAAGGTCATGTTACGTTAGGTTCTTTGCGTGTTCGCCAGGATTATTTGATTGCTGAAGGCTTGTTGGCTCCCTATGAAGAAGGGAAGCCTGTTTCAAAAGAAATGGAAAACCTGGCATTGGCACGCTTACGACAATTATCGGCACACGAAGTAGGTCATACCATTGGTCTTGCCCATAGTTATTCTTCCAGCACAGAAGAACTGGCTTCGGTTATGGACTATCCACATCCTTATGCATCTATTCTAAATGGGAAGATCGATGTGAGCAAAGCCTACGATGATAAGATTGGTAGTTGGGATAAAGTGGCCATCACTTGGGGCTATCAGGATTTTCCTGAAGGAACGGATGAAGCTGCGGCCCTGAATGCGATAATTCAACAATCCCTGAAAGATGGCTTAACCTTCCTATCCGACCAGGACGCCCGGCCTCTTGGGGGTGCACATCCGTATGCTCATTTGTGGGACAATGGAAAAAATCCTGCTGACGAACTGAACAGAGTTTTGGCTGTGCGTGAGTTGGCGTTGAAGAACTTTGGTGAACGAAATATTAAACCGGGCACTCCTATGGCAACACTCGAAGAAGTGTTGGTGCCAATGTATTTCTTCCATCGCTACCAAACAGAAGCCGCGGCTAAAATGATAGGTGGGGTAAACTACCGCTATGCCTTGCGTGGAGATGGGCAATTGCAAACACAAGTGGTAAGTAAAGAGGAACAAGATAAAGCGTTAAATGCTTTGCTAAAAACGGTAACGCCATCTACTCTTTTACTACCGGAAAGAATCATTCAACAGATACCTCCGCACCCTATGGGTTACGGACGTCATCGTGAGTTAATGAAAACCAGAACTGATCTCACTTTTGATCCTTTCACTGCGGTGGAAACAGCTGCCGACATGACCTTCAGTTTGCTCTTACACCCTGCACGAGCGACTCGTTTAGTGGAGCAACATGCTAGAAATACAGCACAACCCGGTTTAGAAAGTTTGCTAGATAAGTTAATGACCAATACGGTGTTGGCTCCTGTTGCACCTAATAAGGCGGAGGCCGAAGCGCAACGCAGCATCAACGTGAGCTTCGTCAATAACCTGTTAAAACTGGCTGCAAGTGGGGAGGCACCGGCACAGGTTAGGGCTATCAGTGCATTAAAAGTAAGTCAACTCGAAACCCAATTGACGGCAAAGCCACAAGCAGATCCAGCAGCTTTGGCGCATCGGAATTTCCTTCTATCCATGATCAAAAACTTTAAGGATAAGCCTGAGGATTTTAAGCGTGAATCGGCTCCAGCACCGCCACCAGGTCAACCAATAGGATCTTCAATCGGTTGCGATTGGTAGAAATTCGCGTGATAAAATCTTCGCTATTGCTACTTTGAGCCCTTACCTTTTACAAAACGAGTGGGTTACCTGCGGTAAATCACCCATATTTTGTTTCGGATAGAGGCTTTTCAGCAATTTCTTCCTCTGGTAAATCATGTAAGATTTGCTTAGATATTTCGTTTTCGATCCCTTTGCGCCCACATACCTTGCAGTATTGTCTAGGAATGTGAATGCGCTATAAATTCTATTTTTTAATCTTTCTTCTCTTGGGTGCCTTTTGCTTGTCTGCTCACGCGCAGATAAGTCTGGAGGACAAGGTAAGAGCCATGCCCGATGATTCAGCAAAAGTGAATTATCTGCATCGGCTCGTAGATAGTCTGCGGGAACGAAGCAGTCGTCAGGCCCTATTCTTTGCCATTGAAGGCAAAGGAATTGCAGATCGTATTGGGTACAAACAAGGTTCGTTGTACATGCTGGAAAGCATTAGCTGGATGCACTACCGTAATAACGATTTGTTAAATGCATTGCAGGCAGGACAGGCCGCTCTTAAAATAGCGTATGAATTAGGCGAACAACCGGCAGTGGCCAAATGCCTCATAGGCATTGCTGCTATTTACTTCGAAGAAAAGAAGTACGAAAAGGCTATCGAACACTTCAAAGAGGCGGGTCGAATTGGGAAGGAAGTGGGGAACACGGCAACGTATGGCAGGGCCATGAATAATATTGGCTTCAGTTTTATTCATTTAAAAAAGTCAGTAAGTACAGCCTTGAGGCCGCTCAAGAAATAGGCGATCCTTATATTGAAGGATTTGCCCTGCGAAATTTTGGAGAGATCGCCACAGGGCAGCAAAATATCGATCTGGCCATTCAGCACTATAAAAACGGTTTGCAATTGGCAGACAACTCAAGCAATAGTTATCTGAAAATTTCTCTTTTATACCGACTAGGCGGATCTTATAATTTGATAAAGAAACCCCATCAGGCAATCCCTTTGTTAAAAGAGGCAATTGCTATTGGAGAGAAACATGGATACAAAGATGAACTGGAGCGTTCGCTCAAATCGATAGCAGAGAGCTATACTCAGTTGAATGATTATAAATCGGCTTATTCATATCAATCACAGTTTATAAAGTTGCATGACTCTCTGGAAAGTCATAAGAAACAAGAGCAACTCAGTGTAGCACAGGCAACCTTTGACTCTGAACGGAAACAAAGTCAAATAGAAATATTGACCAGGGATGCAGCGCTGCAACAGGAAGCCTACAATCAGCAACGACTCCTTACGTATGCATTTATTGGCTTTGCAGTCTTGCTCCTTATTTTTATTACAGTGCTTTGGTTTAACAACAAGCGCCTGCACGCAGCAAAGAAAATTGTGGATTTTAAAAATCAGGAAATCAAAAAGCAGACTACGTTGCTTCGTGAAACCAATGCCACAAAAGATAAACTGTTTTCCATTATCAGCCATGATTTACGCAGCCCCATTGCCGGTATGAAAAGCTTGATGGAATTAATTAGTCGTCATGGTCTTACCCAAGGCGAGTTTATTCAGGTTTCACAAAGTCTTCGCAAGAACATTGACTCGGTGTACGATGATATGGATAATCTCTTACAATGGGCTCAATCGCAGTTAAATGGATTAAAGTTAAAGAAGGAGCATTTTTCATTGCACAGTCTTGTGTCGGATAAAATGCATTTGTTTCAGGAGGTGGCAAATGCAAAGCGGGTGATGTTGGTGAATTCTGTAGAAGAGGACTTAGTTCTCTTTGCAGACATGAATCAAATGGGCTTAGTGCTTCGTAATCTTATTGCCAATGGTGTAAAGTTCAGTTCGCCCGGAGGATTGTTAGAGATTTCGGCCGTCCGTGGAGATACAAATGTTACTATTGAAGTGAAGGATAGAGGTGTGGGAATGACAGATAAGGATCTTGTAAATTTATTTCACAAGGAGACTCATTTCAGCAAACGCGGAACGAACAACGAAAAGGGAATTGGTCTTGGACTTATCCTCACAAAGGAATTTGTAGAAGCCAATGGCGGGTCGATCAGCGTCTTCAGCGAGCTTGGAAAGGGAACAATTTTCTCCATCCGATTGGACAATCAACCAAAAGAGGTGAAGGAGGCTACGCTGGTTGCGTAAGCGAGACACTAAAAAAGGGCTGTCATATTTTAAGACAGCCCTTTTTAATTTTCATACGTTGAATCTACTTATCCTTTCAATTTTTTCAACTCACCTTCATAGAAAGACAAGTTTTGTTTTTGGTTTTCGGGAATGTTCTTTATCGCAGTTTCCCAATACTTAATAGCATTCTTTTTGTCGCCTGTGGCAGTATAGGCTCTGGCCAAACCAACATTCACAGTGAATTTATCTTCCGGATGATTCTTGGCATTGAGTTTAAAAACTTCCAAGGCCTTATCTGTTTTCCCTGCAGCTAACAAGCTTCTACCATATTGATGAACCGCCTGAATGGAAGCCGTGGGATGGTTGATGGCCTTGCTCATAAGGGTTTCTGCCTCTGCATCTCGCTTGAGTGCTGTTAGGAGTTGTGCTTTAGTGGAAAGCGAGGTGAAATCTTCGCGTCCTACAAAACCGTCCGTGATGGCATAATCAGCCCACTGTAATCCTTGTTCCAGATTCACATTGTTTTGTAAGCAAAACTGGGCGGCAGTAACATAGGCTTCATGTGTAAAACCAACAGTGCTTCCACGCATTTTGTCGGCCATGGCAGTTACATAGAGTTCGTTTACATTAGGAACCTCAATCTTAAAACCAATGCGCTTATTCTCCCACTGAAGATAAGCAGTGGTTCCAGTGCGTCTGCGATCATCGAAGTTATAGGTTAACCATTCTGTATACTCAGCTTCTTGCGGAGTGCTTTCAACGCGCACCACATCTTTGGCTGGGTCATAAAAATAACTTCCCCAGCTGCTGATGTCTTTATTTAAAATCCAAGTCCAGGGTCCTTGCTCTTTTAATTCCAGAAACAAACTGTACGTGCCGGCTTTAACTTCTTTGCCACCCATGATAACATCATGCGAAAAAGAGATGGTTGTGTTTTCGTTCGCGCCCGCTCTCCAGGGGGCTGCTTTGGAGGTGCCAAATCCCTGATCGATGAGGCCGTAGTGTGCTACGTTCGTTCCCCAGATTTTTCCTTTGCGATCTTCGCCATTGGGCCCGTGTACATCCGGGCTGCTGTAGTTAATGGTCACCTTAACAAGGCCGATCATTTGGCTTACACTGGCTTGTTGGTTATCCCCACTGGGTGGTTGCGGAAGTTGTGCAAAGGCTGAATAGAAGCACAATAGCACAAAAGATAGTATACTTAGTTTCTTCATGGTAAAATGTTTTTGGTTGACTTTGATTTAACGGTAAAGCGGCTTGAAAGATCTACCCCAATAGTGGGTATTTAGCGCTTAAATTTTGGCTGATGGATTCGGAACCAGCATGCGGAGAGAGGCTGGTTGCACCTGTATAGAAAATTCCTGCGCACTTCCAGTAGGTTCTCCATCTACATGATAGGCCACTGCTTTTTCAAGGGATAATTGAAGCGTGCTACCTTCGAAGGTCTGACAATAGGTTGAATCATATAC
>LNEN01000092.1 GCA_001464155.1 Cytophagales bacterium Ga0077538
CATTCAGGGAGGTGGTTGTTTCTACTGAAGCGGCTGGCAAAATTGTTAACGTTCTGGTTAATGAAGGCCAGTTTGTTCGTGAAGGGCAACTTCTGGCGCGACTTGAATATGAAACGGTTGAAGCTGAAGTAAAATCAGCCGATGCGAACTTGAGAAAAATTGAAACAGACAAACAACGTTATGAAAAATTAGTTGCAACTGGCGGAGTAACTCAGTCTCAACTTGATGAAATCGTTCTCGGTCATATTAATGCAGAATCCAGACTGATTAACGCAAAGGAAAAGCTCAAAGACACCTATATTACTGCTCCGTTTGCTGGTTATGTAAACAAGCGACTCATTGAGAATGGTCAATATATAGCTTCTGGCAAAGAAGCATTTGAAATCGTGGAAATGGGTAGAATGAAAATGATTGTTAATGTGTCTGAAGATCAGGTACTGGCAGTTAACAAAGCAAAAGATATAAAAGTAACTGCCGATGTATATCCTGATGTCATCTATCAGGCTAAGGTAAAATTCATAGGAGCAAAAGCAGATGCAAGTCTGAACTTTCCTGTTGAACTTGAAATTGTTAATTTCCTCAACAATCCACTTCGGGGCGGTATGTATGGAAGGGCATCTTTTGAATTACTCGCATCAAAAACATCACTTGTAATACCACGGGCTGCGTTACTGGGAAGCATCGAGAATGCACAGGTGTATATTGTTTCTTCTGATTCCGTTATCCTCAAAAGAGTCACTACAGGAAAATTATTTTCAAATAAGGTAGAAATACTGACTGGACTAAGTCCTGGTGAAAAGGTAGTGTCCAGCGGACAAATTAACTTGAGCGATGGCGCTAAGATTTCAATTCTCAACGAAAATTAATTCCAGAACTTTTTTAACAGACATACTTTACCATGAAAATAACTGAGGTTTCCATTAAACGACCTTCACTAATATTGGTACTTTTTATTACCCTGACATTTTTGGGTTTAAACAGTTATCAAAAGTTAGGATATGAATTGATGCCTAAGTTTAGCGCACCAATTCTAACCATTTCTGCCATCTATCCCGGTGCTTCCCCAAATGAAGTAGAAAATTCGGTTACCAAAAAAATTGAAGATGCTGTTTCTTCTTTGGAAAACGTTAATAAAATAACGTCAAACTCCTATGAAGGATTATGTGTCATTATTATTGAATTAAAGAACGAAGCAAATGTAGATATAGCATTGCAGGATGCGCAACGAAAAATCAATTCCATTCTCTCAGACCTACCGGATGATGTAAAGACACCTTCGCTCGGTAAATTCTCATTTGATGACTTACCGATATTGAATCTGGGTATTTCAGCGGATATGAATGCGACTGATCTTTTTGATTTAGTCAGTCAGCGTATCCAGCCCAATATTTCAAAAATAGCCGGAGTGGCTCAGACAAATATTGTTGGCGGTGAAGAACGGGAAATAAGAGTCAATGTAAACCAGAATAAACTACAGGCTTATAAGCTTTCATTGCCACAACTTGTTCAGTTAATTCAATCTTCTAATATTGATTTCCCGACTGGAAAAATTAAGTCAGATGATGAACAAATTTTGATTCGACTATCAGGTAAATATAAGAACCTTGAGGATATCAGGACTCTGGTGGTAGCGTCAAATGATCAAGGCGGCCCTGTTAAACTTAGTGATGTTGCGGAAATTCAAGATACCAAGAAAGAAGCTAAACTGATCAATCGGATTAATCTTCAAAATTCAATTGGTCTTTCTATTCAAAAACAATCCGATGCCAACGCTGTTAAAGTAAGTGAACTTGTACACAAAGAATTACTAACACTTGAAAGAAACTATGCCAACGTCAATCTAAAGTTTACCATTGCAAGGGACTCAACTGAATATACATTAGAGGCCGCTGATGCCGTAATCCACGATCTTATCTTGGCGGTAATCCTTGTAGCGGTAATTATGTTAATCTTCCTGCACTCTTACCGCAACTCACTTATTGTGATGGTAGCAATACCCTTGTCATTGATTGCCACATTTATAGGAATGAGTCTTTTTGGATTTACGCTTAACCTGATGTCATTGCTTGGGCTTTCCTTGGTTGTCGGAATTTTAGTTGATGATGCCATTGTGGTGATAGAAAATATCTACCGCCACATGGAAATGGGAAAAGATAAAATTCAGGCTGCCTACGATGGTGTAAAGGAAATAGGTTTTACAGTAACATCCATTACCCTTGTAATTGTTGTTGTATTCCTTCCAATTGCATTAACAACCGGAATTATCTCTAACATAATGCGCCAGTTTTCCATTGTAATTGTTATTGCCACGTTGCTTTCCCTGTTGGTCTCCTTTACTATGGTGCCATTCCTGTACTCCAGGTTTGGAAAATTGGAAAGACTCACGGACAAGACTTTTTTCGGCAGATTCGTTTTGCGATTTGAGAAGGCATTAGATTCCTTCATTCATTCGGTTCAAAATATACTACGCTGGTCAATGCGGCACAGGGCTATCACCCTGATCATTGCTGCAATGCTTTTCATTGGATCAATAAGTTTAATTGTAGCTGGCTTCATTGGTACAGAATTTATAGCCCAGGGCGATCGGGGAGAATTTGTTCTCGTGCTGGAATATCCAAAGAAAACTTCTGTTGAACAGAATAACATTCAGTCACGAAAAATTGAAGAATTTGTTTCTTCAAAAGGAGAAGTGATTTCTACCATCACAACAGTAGGCCTAACCAATGAAGGAGGATTTTTTGGTTCTGCCACGGGCACTCCATATAAGACTGAAATGACTGTAAAACTTGTTGATGAAGAGCACCGATCCGTTAGCTCTGACATCTATGGTGTTCTTCTCAAGAATGAAATCATGAATAAATTTTCTGGTGTAAAGGTGAAGTCAACACCTATCTCCATATTAGGCACTGCTGAGCAGGCCCCTATTCAACTTATTGTTACAGGGCCAACATTTGACACCGTGATGATGAGTGCAACCAGATTAATGGAAGCCGTAAAAAAAGTTGAAGGAACACAGGAAGTGAAGCTAACTGTTGAAAGCGGGAACCCGGAGGTGGTGGTAACCACAGACAGGCTGAAAATGGCAGAACTCGGATTAGATTTGCAAATGGTAGGCGCTACCATGCAATATGCTTTTAATGGCAACAACGATGCAACCTTCCGCCAGGGTGAGTATGAATATGATATTAATATTCTCTTTGATGAATTCAACAGAAAAAGTATTGATGATGTTAAGGCGCTTACTTTCATGAATAAATATGGTAAACAGGTAAGACTCGATCAGTTTTCCGAAGTGAAGGAAAGCTTTGGCCCATCAAAGCTTGAGCGTTTCAACAGAATAACCTCGGTAAATATCAATTCGCAATTACTTGGCCGTCCTTCCGGAAGTGTAGCAACAGAGATACAGGAAATCATAAAGAGTATGGATTTTCCTGCTGGTGTTAATATAGACTTTGGCGGTAATCAGGAAAGACAACAAGAATCATTCGGTCAGTTAGGCTTTGCTTTTTTTACTTCTATCATATTGGTTTACCTGATTATGGTAGCGCTTTATGATAACTTCATTTATCCTTTTGTTGTCTTGTTCTCCATTCCATTGGCCATTATTGGGGCTTTAGTTGCCCTGGCATTGACAGCCCAAACGTTAAGCTTGTTTACACTCCTTGGGATTATTATGCTGATAGGCCTTGTTGCCAAGAACGCCATTCTGGTAGTTGATTTTACAAACCACTTAAAAGAGAACGGAATGAGCACCGAGCAAGCCTTACTGGAAGCAACAAAGGAACGTCTTCGTCCTATATTAATGACGACCATTGCTATGGTAGTGGGTATGATGCCTGTTGCATTGGCCACTGGGCCTGGTGCAGATTGGAAAAATGGCTTAGCGTGGTCTATTATTGGTGGTTTAACAAGTTCAATGTTTTTAACATTGGTTGTTGTGCCTGTGGTGTATCAATTAGTTGACAGGCTCATGGTTAAGACGGGGTTGATTAATAAAGAGAGAAGTGCAAAATATAAAGAGTTCGGTGTTTAGGGTTTTAGAGATTAGTGGACATCAAATGGATTTGTTAAAAAATAAGTCCATTTGATAATCCCCTTTTCTCATCTTTCAGATACCAAAATGAAAAAAGGATGAATGTTAGAACCTGCAAGAGGTATATCAAGGCAACTAAAAAAATCCAATTTTTGCACAGCTACCTGGCACATTTTCATGCGGGGCGCACCCTTGTAAGTAACATCAAATTCCCATTCCACCATGGTTCATCCGCTTTCATTCCTGCGTACTTGCTACGCCAGTTGTAAAAGGTAGGCTCGCTGATGCCATGTTTGCGGCATCTGTGTGGATTAACTATGGCAAGCTTATCTCCGGCAAAATCAATGTAGGTTTTGTCGCCTGCTTTATGTTCCAGGTGCATCACGGGATTGGTTCCCCGTACGTACTGATGGAAGTGAAGGCAAAATTGACTTCTGCGATAGCCTTCCGGATAGTGCTGGTTATACTGTTCCCAAAGCTTTTGAAGAGTTATGCCTTTTCGCTTGAGTTGTTTACTCAGTTCGGGGAATAAACTTTGTAAAGCCTGAAGCTTTGCATTGGAGCCAATCTGCTTCTCTGTGCTACCGAAGAGTATCTCCAGTTCATGATCAGTCATGGTGCTGACGGATTCATAGGTGTAGTGTCCCTCGTTAAACTTACGCAGGTAGGGAATTTGAGCTA
>LNEN01000093.1 GCA_001464155.1 Cytophagales bacterium Ga0077538
GTCTTTTTCATTGATAGCTTTTTCTATTTCGCGTATTGCGTCCTCAGTTGTTTTGATTTGCTGACTGAGTTCTTTCAAAACATCAGGGGCAACATCGAGGCCACCACTGCGACTGGTAGTAGCAAATGATAAGTCTTGGTAACGACTCCAGACTTTTTGAATACTTTTATGGCTCGCCATGACAAAAGTGACTGTGAATCCTTTTGCTTCAAGTACTTCTTTTGCTTTAATTGCGCCAACAGCTACAGGGGAGCGAACTGCAAGAAGAAGCTTTTTACCAATTAGTTTATATGGTCCAACATCAAAAGTACGAGCTTCGTTTTCAGTAAGGAGACGGATAGCATCGTTATCAATAGCTTGCGCTGAGAGATCAACATAGTTGATACAATAAGTACTTTGAGCCAACATGGCTATGAGGCTTTCTTCTTCACCATCTCGAAGTTCAGAGAGACGTTTTTGTTGTTCTTCTTCATCAAAATGCACCATTGTCTATAGAGTATAGCCTATAAAGGTTGTTTTTCCGCGTCTTTTGGGTGGGTTTGTGCTCTATAAATGGGTATGGATGGTAGGTTGACAAAGTGTGTCGGTTGTGCTATGATATATTAGAAATAACTTCTTCTAAATCTTTTAACTTAAAAAAATAAGATCATGAAAAAAATCGTTCTTTTACTTATGGCAACGTTTACGTTTGCCTTTTATACGAAAGCACAAACCAAAAGTGGCGTCTTAAAAAAAGACAACTACGGATCCTTTACAGGGGATGACTATGAGTCATTTCTGCAAGGAAAAGATGAAGCAAAATTTGAAGCAAAATCAAGTATCTCTTTAAAGAGCTACCTGAATATTGTACAAAATTTTGCTACAGCAACCTTAAAAGAATCCTCTATTGAATCTGCTGTGCAGAATTCAACAGTACAACAGTTTCCAGCTGATGCGGATGTGTATACTCACGGCATTACATCGACCGGTGAGATGAAGTGGTTTACACGAAAAGCATATCCTGGTGAAACAGGGTTTTATCACACAACTACTGGTTTATACTGGTTGTCGTTCTCATGTGGAAATCTTACCGCTTTTGGCCCAGGCCCAACTACTACAGGAACAACTCCTGCTCCGTACGTAGGCCCAAATCTTAAGCCAGCTACATCAGTTACTACTGCGGGTGGCCCAAACTCTAATACTAACTTTAACAGCAATGTTTTTAGTAATGACGTTCCCTGGAACACGGGTTACGGGATTTATTCTCAGGGTCGCAATGATCGCACTACTGATTTTTCTCAGGACGCCATGATGTTCATGGCTATTCAGAAAGCTGGTAGTTCAAACTGCAACACCTGTCCTACGGGAGGCACCACTACAGCAGCTGCGACAGTGTCGTATGCACAACCGGTTATGTATGCACAGCCAGCAATGGCCGCAACGTATGCACAACCTGTTCAGCAGGCATCACAACAGTCAGGTAATCTTAATGTAACAGTTAGGAATAAGCCAAATGCTTTGGATTACATCAACACCGCTTTTAATGGCGCTAACACTGCGTTCAATGCCGTTAATACCTTTAGAGGTATTATGTTCGAAAACAACCCTACGGTTTCCAACTATACAAATGTATGGCCAGGAAATGGTGGTGGAGGTGTTACTGGATTCCAAGGGTTCCAGGGAAGTAACCAATTAGGGTTTACTGCCCCGGCAACTATTGGAGGAGTTACTGGATTTAGTCCTCTCGGCAGTACCACAATAGGTGGTTACAGCAATACCTGGTAAGTGCTTTCGTAAAACAAGTTTAAGGGTGGCAATAAACCGCCACCCTTTCATTCTTTAGAGTCTTATCTTCGAATAGGGCTCTGTAGAATGGTATTGACAAAAGTATTAAAAACTGTTATACTACCATTGTCGAAATTAAGAGAGATGAGAAAAAAATATATGAAACAAATTATAAAAACAACCCTTGGGGCGATCTTTGGACTAGCAATTTTTGCTACGTCTGCGAACGCACAAGCGGTATTCAATAGTCCCGGTGCAATGCCGACAATAACTATTTCTAACTCGACACGAACTGTATGTAATTACGGTCCGATTGATTCTTGTTGGAAGAGTTCAACAACTGCGCAAGCAGGAGATGTTGTCGCTGTTCACATTTATTATAAGAATACGAGTAATACAGCAGCTCAAGGTACAACCCTTGGCTTGAAACCTCAGACTTCTGGTTCAACTACTTCAGTATCATTTACTGGAGGAGTAGCATCACTCTCTGGTCCTCGAGCTACAGGTTCTGCGTCAGTATCTATCTCAAGTGCACAAACAGTGTCTTACATTCCTGGTTCAGGAAAGTGGTACCCAAGTGCAACAAGTGGTACACGCTCAATTGATGCTTCTGCACTCTTTGGTACAAGTGGATTTAATATCGGTACAGTTGCTCCTGGTGAGCAAGGTGTATTGGTTGCCTTTTTCCAAATAGGTAACGAAACTGTTAATCCTACTTACCAATGTAATGATGGTCAGGATAATGATGGAGATGGTTTTATTGACTATCCATCAGATCCAGGATGTTCATCATCAACTGATAATGATGAATACAATCAAGTACAGCAACTACAATGTGTTATCAATAGCTTCTACGCGTCACCAACAAGTGTAACGTCAGGCGGATATACAACATTGTACTGGTCTACTTCAAACTGTGATTACGTTACTATTGATGGGATTACATATCCTGTAAATGGATCAGGTTCATTTGGACCTCTATATACAGGACGAAACTATGAGCTTCGTGCTACTCGAAGTGGTCAGGTGCAAACTCGATCTCTATTCGTTAGTGTGAATCAAATTATTAATCCTACTTACCAGTGTAATGATGGGTATGATAACGATAGTGATGGAAAGGTAGACTATCCAAATGATCCAGGATGTTCTAGTTATACTGATAACGATGAATACAACCAAGTGATCATTACTGTCACACAGCCACAAGCTATTACTACTGTTGCAACTATTCTTGGACAAACTTCTGCACGCCTTAACGGTATTGCAGTTCCAAATTCAACATATAGTACAACAGCATGGTTTGAGTGGGGGACAAGTGGAAATCTTGGTTCTCGAACAACTTCTCAATCTGTAACTAACAATACTAGTACTTACATTAGTGATACTGTTTCAGGACTAGTTCCAGGGGGCGTGTATTACTACCGAACTGTAGTACAGAACCAAAATGGTACTGCCTACGGTGACATCGTGCGATTCCAAACTACGAGAAACACTACTACAACAGTAGTAACACCTCCAACAGTTGTCACACGAGTGGTAAACCGAGATGTTGTTGTTACTAGAAGTGCCGCATCGCTCCTTGAGCTCCGTGTTGAAAATGTATATGACCGTATGTGTATCGCAGGGGAAATGGATTATACCGTTACCTACCGAAACATTTCTAGTCAAACATTGCAAAATGCAGTGCTTCAAGTAGCTCATCCAAAAGAACTAACGTTTATCAATAGTTCTCGAGGTGACTATGAAGTGGTAGACCGAACAGTAACGATCGCTCTTGGGGACATCCCTGCGGGTGGGTCAGGTACTGTGCAGGTACGTGCTCGAGTAAATACTAGTGCAGTTATTGGTAACCTTGCAGTTACAACTGCAACAGTGGTGTACACAAATACAACTACTCGTGCTCAAGAAGATGCTATAGCATACTCGCTTGTGACTGTTTCAAACGACTGTCCAAACGTGCTTGGTGCTAGTGCCTTTGGTATCGCATCATTCTTCCCTAACACACTTCTTGGATGGCTTCTTCTCATCTTAGTCATTCTTGCGCTCATCGTTCTAGGACGACAAATGTATAAAAAGCGAGATTAATCTGGTTTTTTATAGAACACTCCAAAACCCCGCCTTATGGCGGGGTTTTGTGTTAGAATCACTCTTATATGAAGCTGACCTACTCCTATGATAAGCTCCCAGAAATTGCTAAAGAGGTATTAGCTCTAGTACCTCCTTCAGATGCAGGGGC
>LNEN01000094.1 GCA_001464155.1 Cytophagales bacterium Ga0077538
GAGTTTCAGCACAACAGCCACCACGGTAACCTGATGTGGAAAGGCCTCTTTTAGCGTGTTAAAAAAATCAACTTCCTTTTTACCTCCACCAAATAAAAAGAAGCGATAGGTGTTTTTTGAAAGGAGTTCGTGAAGAAGTGGCTGATAATTTTCAACCGGCCATATCTTGGATTTGTGCATGGCGAAGGGGGCTATGCCAATCCACTTTTCTTTTTTAGAAAGTTGTTGAGCGCTAAGCCAGCCCTGAACATTTTTTATGTTTTCGGTATTGGGCTGTAAGTGTGGTCCTGTTGTTAGTTTAAACTCGTAACCTGCTTGTGCAAAGGCCTGATGGTAGCGTTCAACAGTGTGAGGTAGTTGTGTTAGTATTTTATTTTCTGTGCGGGTAATTTTCTTTTTCTCGGAACGTCCTTTCTTAAACGTTCTGACAGCCACACCTCCTAAAAAGAAAAAAGTGCGCAAGACTTTTGTTCGAAGGTGATCATGTTCATCGATAACCAATTCAAACTTTTGCTTGTGCAACTCTTTGAATAAGCGATAGAGGCCATTCAGTCCTTTGTAGGTTGTATCTACATCGGCAGCAAAAACGTTCACACCTTTTAGTTCTTTAAAGAAAGAGGCGAACTTCGGTCGTGTCGCCACGGTTACTTCAACTTCCGGATACGTTGCTAAAAACGAGCGAAGGACAGGTACGAGTAGCACCACATCGCCCATAGCGGAAAAGCGGAGGATGAGAATTTTTTGAGGCAGCACTATTTCTATTTAAAGATTTCGAGTATGAACTTGCTTGAAATCTGGGGTTTGAAATTTGTTATTTGTTTTTCTGATAGAGCATTGGATTCAACGAAGCATCGTTATACATCTTCATCTGGCGATATACTTTGAATCTGCGGTTGCCGCTCCCAATATCTTCTATCAGCTCATCAAAGGCCAACTGCATATCCGTTTTCTGTTCCATTAGCACTGCCAATTTGGATTGGCATTTAGCCAAATGTTCTGCGCCTGCATCAGTGCGGTCTGTTTGTTCCTTCATGTGAAAGATTTTCAACATCAGAATGCTCATGCGATCCAACAACCAGGCAGGGGTTTCGGAGTTAATGCGGGTACCGGCTTTGGGACTTACGTTTTTAAATTGCTCTAAAAAGTAATCGTCAATTTGCTCGACACGGTCGGTGCGATCTTGATTACTCTTATCAATGCGTCTTTTAATTGCAAGTGCTTCTGTCGGATTGATTTCAGGCAAACGGATAATGTCTTCCAAATGCCACTGCACCGTATCAATCCAATTCTTGTGATACAAGAGTGCTTCAAACGATCCGGTAGGATGTGGGTTATGAATCGGAGCATCTACGTTATCCGTTTTGTGGTAATCGTCAATACTCTTATTGAAAATAGTGTAGCATTGATTGGCTGTGAGCATAGCAGAAAATTTGAGGCAATTTACACAAAGAAAGTGGTTAAGACATTGGTGAGCAGTGTCAAATCGACCCGCTCAATAGGGTGAGGTATTGACGGAAGAAGCTTGAAGTCTGCGTGAGGCAATAGCTTGGCCACCTCTTCACTGTACGTACGATCTACCATGTCATCGGCATCTCCCAGACAGACAAGTGTTTTTGTTCGAATGGATTTTAAAGTTGAAGGAACGAGCAATGGATGGATGCCGAGATCTATCATCATGTCGGCAGTCTTTTTCATTAAGATTCTCCAATCTTCCGGATGATGCCGTTCTTCCAACGCCTTGGCAAAGGCAGGAACTTTCTCACTGATTTTTTCCGGGTTTAATTTCGTCACTTCTTTTTCGGCAGCCCCTACCGTCCAATCGAATTTAGTGCCCAGCGTTAGGATGCTGCTGACTTTTTCAGGATGGTGATGCGCAAGCCACAAGGCCACGTAGCCACCCATACTGTAGCCGAAAATGTGCACACGTTGTAAGGAGTGACGGTTAAGAAAATCGAGCACCTCTTCTGCAAACACTTCTATACCAAAGCCTCGTACTGAGCTAGGCATGCCGCCATGGTTGCTGAAATTGAGTGTGTATACTTGAGCACCTTCTTTTTTCAGATTTTCTTTGAGCGCGCTAAGTTGTGTTGCGGAGCCCAAGGCTCCATGCAAAAGTAAAATGGGTTCTGTCATCGATTTGCTGTTACAATGCGATCTTTACCAAAGATATCTTTAATAATTTCTGTTTTTATAAATCCTGCTTTTTGAAAAACTTGTGATACACCAATCGCTAGCTGTTCGTTGATTTCAACAAAAATCTTCCCCTCTGCCTGTAAGGCATACTTGGCTTGTTCAGCAATGGCTTTGTAAAAAACGAGGGCATCATCATCGGGAACAAACAAGGCAATATGCGGTTCATGCGCCAATACGTTCTCATGCATTTTCTCTTTTTCTGAGAGCATGACATAGGGCGGATTGCTGACAATGGCCGATAGCTTTGTATGTGGCAATTTGTCGTGAAGCGCATCTAGTTGATCGAAGAGAACGGTGGCGCCTAAGCGATCCGCATTTCGTTTAGCAACAGCCAATGCATCCGTGCTTACATCTAAAGCAAATACTTGTGCGTTCGGAAGCTCTTTCTCCAAGGTAATAGCGATGCAGCCGCTGCCGGTGCCGATGTCTAGTAGAGAAACATCTTCCCTCCCAGAATACTGCTTCACCACAAGTTGTATGAGTTGTTCGGTTTCCGGACGTGGAATTAACACAGAAGAGTTTACAAAAAAGTCTCGTCCGTAAAAATGGGTCTCTTCTAAAATGTATTGTATGGGCTCTTGACGGTTGATGCGTTGCACAAGTGTGCTGATCTCCGACTCGTGTATCTCCCCAATTTCTCTGCCAGCCAAAATATCCGTTCGATCGATTGAGTAGAGCTTCTCCACGAGCAAGAAGGCAATACTTTGGATTTCATCCCTTGATTCAGGAAGCGTAATTTCCTTTACAATCCTGTCGAATAATGCCTTGGCGTTCATTAGTTTTGCAATACTAACAATTGTCCATGACATCTCACGAAAGCTACATGCGCAGAGCCCTGGAACTGGCCGAACTCGGAAGAGGACGTGTGAGCCCCAACCCCATGGTGGGCTGTGTGATTGTGCATGAGGATAAAATTATAGGCGAGGGCTGGCATCAGTACTACGGAGAAGCGCATGCCGAGGTAAATGCGATTAATGCTGTCGCGGATAAAAGTTTATTAAGTGAAGCTACCGTCTACGTATCCTTAGAACCGTGTTCACATTTTGGAAAAACACCTCCTTGTGCAGATCTATTGGTAAAGCATCAGGTGAAGGAGGTGATCATCAGTGTGGACGATTCCAACCCTGCTGTGGCAGGAAAGGGAATTGAAAAACTGAAGGCTGCTGGCATAAACGTACTAACACACATTTTAGAAAGGGAGGGAAGAGAGCTGAACAAGTTTTTTTTTCATTTTATAGAAAAGGAGAGACCTTATATTATTCTTAAATGGGCAGAGACGGCTGATGGTTTTATTGCCCAGGAGAATTACGATTCTAAATGGATCAGCAACGAATTCTCCCGACAGCTGGTACATAAATGGCGTTCTGAAGAAGATGCCATTCTGGTGGGAAGAAATACGGCTGCACACGATAATCCGCAGCTCAATGTGCGTGAATGGTCAGGAAGAAATCCGGTGCGTATTGTCATCGATCGTTTTTTAAAACTCTCGGATAAACTCTTGCTGTTTGATAAATCGCAACCCACGCTGTTGTATAACGTATTGAAGCATGAAGAGCATCCGAATTTAAGCTTGGTGAGAATTGATGAGCAAGGTTTTCTGTGGCACTTACTGAAAGATTTACACAAACGAAAAATTCAATCCCTGATCATCGAAGGGGGCTTGCAAACACTTCAGGGGTTCATCGATCAAGGTTTGTGGGATGAGGCGCGCGTTTTCAAGTCAACCCGTACTTTTGGAAGGGGAATACCTGCTCCCCACTTCCGTGGGAACTTAAAATCTACTGAAGATGTAATGGGTGATACCTTGTCTACTTTTGTTAATCCTACTGTCGAATCATAAAAAGAATTTATAAATAACACCATGGCCGAAGAACTTCTTATTTCTACTTCCAATGATAAAGCAGAGCGCTATAAAACATTGGTTCCTCAAATTGAAGCCTTGATTACAGGAGAAAGCGATGTGGTGGCGAACTTGTCTAATATTGCTGCTGCCCTCAAACAGACCATGAATTTTTTCTGGGTTGGATTTTATCTGGTAAAAGAGAATCAGTTGGTGTTAGGACCTTTTCAAGGACCTATTGCCTGCACGCGAATTAATCTGGGTAAAGGGGTATGCGGCACTTCGTGGAAAGAAGGCAAGACCATTGTAGTTCCAAATGTGGATGAGTTCCCCGGCCACATTGCTTGCAGTTCTGCTTCTAAATCAGAGATTGTATTGCCTGCTTTTAAAAACGGAGCGGTAGCACTCGTGTTGGATGTGGATAGTGATCAGCTCAACGACTTTGACGAAGTAGATGCCAAGGCCTTGGAGCAAGTAATGCGCATCATCGAACGCTTTATTTAATCCTTCATGACTTCATCGGAGCGCGCCCCCGTTTACCAGCAACGCAGAGATTTATTTTCATCTGAACTTTCTAAGCAAGAACAAGTCATCAACCGCATTTCTATTCTGCGGCTGATCACCGCGCTGGCGGTGTTACTCTTTATCTATTTATCCTTTCGTGACACACTTTACCTGTTCGCACTTCTCGTATCGATACTGGCGTTTGCTGCCTTGGTGCGTACGCATACCAAATTGTTTCGGGAAAAAGTTATCAAAGAGAATCTCTTAAAGATTAATACAGCAGAGTTAGCCGCCATGAAGGGTGACTTCTCCGCTCAACCTTCTGGTACTGAGTTTATCAATACCCGGCATCACTATTCTTATGATCTGGATATTTTTGGAGAAGGATCGCTGTTTCAATTTATTAACCGCGCGTCTACTTTTTCAGGTAAACAATTTCTGGCGGATCGTCTCATCTCTTCCCTATCATCAGCTAAGGAGATTCAACAGCAGCAAGAAGCGATTGCCGAATTAAGTGGCAAGGTGGACTTTCGTCAGAGGTTGCAAGCGATGGGTATGGATTCGAAAGAGACCAAAGAGAGCAAGCAGCAGTTATTGGAATGGCTCAAGCATCCTTCACTTTTTGCTTCTCAAACTTTTTGGAAGGTGTTGTTAGTAATTCTTCCTCTTGCCACAATCGGTCTTGGTGTAGCGGCCTTCTTCTTTCCTGCCTTCAAACCTTTTGCGATACTTCTGGTATTGGTTCAATGGGGTATTACAGGATTTTATTTTAAACGCATCAATGTTTTTCACGATTATGTGAGCCGCAAGCGAAGTGTGTTAGATCAGTATTCAGATCTACTAAAAGTGATTAATGCAGAAACGTTTGAATCCTCTAAACTTCAGCAACTTTCTACTACAACGCATCAAGAGGAAGCAAAAATTG
>LNEN01000095.1 GCA_001464155.1 Cytophagales bacterium Ga0077538
GGTCAAGCTGCTAATGGAGAAGAAGCTATCGATTTGGCTTTCGAACTTCAGCCTGATCTAATCACACTAGACAATATTCTTCCCGACATGATCGGGACAGATATCTTAAAGGTGTATCAGGAAGAGGGACTTAAATCAAAGGTGGTCATGATCAGTGCGGTGGGCCAGGAGTCGGTGGTGAATGAAGGCCTTCGCTTGGGAGCGCGTGCCTACATAGTTAAACCTTTCACTAACGAACAACTCGTTCAAGCAGTCACTAACGCCTAATCTTTCTAGTCTATGCCCGCCACCCGCATCCGCACATTAGTTGTCGATGATTCTGCCCTGATGCGTAAGTTGATTACGGATCTGATTAGTGCCGATTCATCGATTGAAATTATTGGAACTGCGAAGGATGGAAAGGTGGGAAGTGACATGGCCTTAGAGTTAAAGCCCGATGTTGTCATTACCGATATGGTGATGCCTGAGTATGATGGCATGTACCTCGTTAGATCGGTGATGGACAAGCAGCCAACTCCCATCATTGTTTTAAGCTCTTTAGATAAAACAAATTCGCGAATCTTTGATGCTCTGCAGTATGGTGCTTTCGAATTTATCGATAAGCCTACCGACACCGATAGCAGAAATGCTTTTAACTACCCCTTGTTAAAACTCATTCGCGAAGCTTCGCTGACCGATACGAACCTCTTAAAAAACCGGCAGCAGACCCGAAAGAATACGCACACCCACACCTTCACGCAAACGCTGAACTACGACATCGTAGTGATTGGTGCCTCTACCGGTGGGCCGGGTGCCGTAGAGTTAATCATTAACAATCTTCCCAACAACCTGCAAATACCGGTGGTCATTGCTCAGCACATGCCTCCCCGGTTTTTGGAAACCTTTTCAGAACGATTAAATGAGAACAGCCCCCTGCCTGTAAAGCTGGGGCGCAGAGGTGAAACGCTAAAAGGGGGGCACATCTATGTAGCCAACGGTGAAGCCAATACGTGCATCGAAAAAAACATGATCACCGGCACTCCCATGATTACCTGCACGAATAAAAAATTTGAAGAATTTAACTACCCCTCTATCGATTGTTTATTCGATTCAGTAGCGGATACCTATGGCAACAGAAGCATTGGCGTCATCCTCACCGGCATGGGGAAAGATGGCATGTTAGGATTAGCCAAGATCAAAAATAAAGGAGGCTACACCATTGCGCAGGATGAAGACTCGTCAGTAGTGTATGGCATGCCCAAGGCTGCATTTGAATACGGTGCTGTGAAGCAAGTGGTACCCATCACGCAGATTTCAGGATTTATTGTTAGCTGTTTATAAATGCACACGTATGAGCAACAAGGAAGAAGAATATAAAGAGATTTTTTTAGCGGAAGCGCTGGAGAACTTCGAGGAGATCAACCGACTTCTTACCGTATTGGAAAAAAATCGGAATGATAAAAATACCGTGCATGCACTCTTTCGCATAACACATACACTCAAAGGAAATGCAGCCGGCATGGGCTATACAGGCATTGCCGAAATGGCCCATGTACTGGAAGACTTGTTTGGAGAAGTGCGGGAAGGAAAAATCGTATTGGATGAATCGCTCTTCAGCCCGCTCTTTAAAGCGGCCGATGTATTGGGTGCCCTTGTCAATTCCGTAAGAGATGGACGAGAGGTGAAATACAAAGGCATCAAGACAAAGTTAGAAGTACTCATCAAGCGCGCACATGAAAACAATGCATCGATAGAAATAACTGAAGAAAAACAGGATCTGCGCTTGGGGACAGATATACCTGTTGAAAGTCCATTCGTACCGGAGGCCATTGGGGTTGGCAGTCAGCCTTCTGCTGAAGAAGAGTCTGAAGCTCCGGACGAATCGGACACTAAAATATCTTTCTCCGACCTGGTACAAGTACCAGTTCGAAAACTTGACAACCTGTTGAATCTCGTAGGTGAACTTATCATTGAAAAAGACAGAATTCTTGCTTCGCGTGTTGCCAGCGGCTTGCACGGCTCAAATGAATATGCGCGGTTGAGCAGAATAAGTTCTGACCTGCAATATTCTGTAATGGATGTGCGCCTGGTGCAAGTAGGCTTTCTCTTTAATAAATTCCATAGAGTGGTGCGCGATGCGGCTACCATCGAAAAGAAAAACGTAGTCTTAAAATTAGAAGGCACTGATACTGAAATAGACAGAAATGTACTGCAGGTAATCAGCGATTCTTTAATTCACATTGTACGAAACTCTGTAGGCCACGGCATTGAAAGTCCGGAAGAACGTGTTGCGGCAGGCAAGCCTCGCGAAGGTACGGTTTGGTTAACCGCCAGAGGCGAAACCGATGCTGTGATCATCGAGATAAAAGATGATGGCAAAGGATTAAACTACGAACGTATCAAGGCGAAGGCACTGTCAAAAGGCTTAGTGACTGAAGAAGATGTAGCGCGCATGACTACGGACGAATTAAGTCTGTTGATTTTTGAACCTGGCTTTTCCACCATGGATCAGGTCACTGCCATTGCCGGCAGAGGGGTGGGCATGGATGTGGTGCGCAAAACATTGGATACCATCGGAGGAGAAATTATGGTAATCAGTGAGCAAGGAATCGGGACCACGATTCAACTCACCCTGCCCTCTTCTATGGCGGTTAAGTCTTGCTTACTGTTTGAACTGAAGGAAGAAGTCTACGCCATTCCTTTGGCATACACCGAATCGGTCATCTCCTTGTACCGATCCGACATACACAAAGCCGGAGGAGGTTTAGTGGCATCACATTTAGGTAAAAATATTTCGATCGTCTTTTTGAAAGATGTATTTGATTACGATACACAGGCGCAAGCGCAGGCTGCCAATGTCTTGCAAAAGACACACGACCTCGTTCATCCGGAAGAAAAACTGGACATCGTGGTGGTGAGTTTTAACCACCGCACAGTAGGCTTTGTAGTTGATAAGCTTTTACAACAAAAAGAAATTGTGGAGAAGCCCCTGATGAAGCCTGTTGACAAAATCAAATTTATCGGTGGGGTAACCATTCTGGGCAGTGGCAATGTGTGTTTGGTGCTCAATGTTCCCTTTATCCTGCATTTCATTTTTGGTCTATCTTCCCAAGGTAGAGCGTCTAAAAACTTTTCTCTTAACTAAGCAATACAGTTATGGATCCTGTTAGAGAACGTGAAAAATTTATCATCCACATCATGAACCAGGGCTTTCAGCGCGCCTCTGATGCCTTCTCCTCCTTTATTGGCAAATCGGTAAAGATTACCAATACACAATCGGTGTTGGTACGTCACGCGAATGATTTCTCGTGTATCTCCGATGAGGATGGTGAAATTATTGTCTTGGTGACAAAGTTAATAGGAGACTTGTCGGGCAAATCGTACCTGATCTTAAATGCAGACGAGACCACCGAAATTGTAAAAATAACTTCCCAAACCTTTGGCTTCGTCAGTCATCAACTCAACGATGCCTTACTCATGGAGATCGATAACATCATCTCCGCCTCTGTTATTTCAGAACTTTCCAACAACCTCAAGCTGGAAGTGTACGGGGATGTTCCCCTATTAAAACGTATGAAGGCGGATGAACTGGAAGATTTTATGGAGAAGGAAGTAGAAGGAATGGATCGCTCCTCTATGATTCTTTCCAATACAACTTTTCAATTTAATGTAAACGAACGCGTCCATCCACAATTTTTATGGAAGCTCAGCTCCAAAATATTTGAATCCGTCCCGCACGATAGAATCCATCTAGCCAGTTAGAGATATGAAGCTTAAAATTCAGCTTGCCATTTCAGCACTTATCGGCTTCATAGGTTTTACGGCCTTGCTGGCATTTGTAGGTCAGCACTATAGCTTCATCCTGGCCGGCTCGCTCGGTGCGCTTACTTCCTTACTCGTTTTGCTTCATCTCATTTCACGGCTTGGCTCCCATTTACTGAACGAGACCAATGTACTGCTGGGAAAGCAGAAAGAAAAAAGTCATGTACTCGACTTGTCCGCCTTTGATAGTCTGCAACAAAATCAAAAACTGATTGAACGAAAGCTGGATTTAACAGCTCACTACATTAAACAAATTGACTCTTCCGATACGCAGGGTAAGATGGATGATCTCCTCAAGGATGATGCCATCGGGGAGGCGTTGAATGCCGTGCGCGGTCAATTACAATCGCTAAAAGAAGAAGAGCGCAAACGCAACTGGGTAAATGATGGACTGGCTCGCTTCAGTGAAATACTTCGCGACAAAACAGAACTGAGTCAGTACGCACAAAAAATTGTAAGCCAGCTGGTGAAATATTTAGGTGCCAATCAAGCGGCTTTGTTTCTGGAGGAAACAGATGCACCAGGTTCGCGCTACCTGGAAATGATTGCCTGCTATGCGTATGACAAAAGAAAATTTATTGAAAGAAGAATTAATGAAGGGGAAGGTATTCTGGGGCAATGCATGCTGGAAAAGAATTTTGTTTTTATTACAGATGTACCCTCCAGCTATGTTAAAATTACTTCGGGCTTAGGAGAAGCTACTCCGAGAAACATAGTGGTAGCACCCCTACTGTTCAACGATCAATTTTACGGAGCTGTTGAGTTGGCCCTTTTTGAGGTGATGAAACCTCACCAGGTAGAGTTCTTGAAACGTGTGGTGGAAAACATTGCGTCTGAAATGGCTTCTATGAAAGGCTACCAACGGACACAGTCTTTATTGAACGAATCCAAAACATTGACCACCGAACTTCAGACGCGCGAAGAAGAGATGAAACAGAATCTGGAGGAGTTGGCTGCTACGCAGGAGGAAATGGCTCGTAAGCAAACAGAACTCTCGGGCATTATCAACGCCATCGATTCCACCTTGGCAACGGCAGAGTTTTCGGTAGAAGGAAGGCTCATCAGATCCAACACCTTATTGGCTTCGTTTTTAAAATGCCAGGAATCTGATCTAGTTAATAAGGACTACACCTTATTGATGCGAAAACAACTCACACCCTGGCAGCAGTTTGTAAGTGGTCAGATCAAGTCAGGGGATTTTGAAACCTACGATAAGAAAGGTGAATCGGTTTGGTTAAGCATCACCTTCACGCCCATGGTCAACGCACAGCAAGTGGTTGACAAAGTGTTGTGCATGATTCAGGACATAACCGGGAAAAAGAGTAAAGAGATAGAGTTTGAAAGACTTTCGTTAGTAGCCAATAATACGGATAACTCAGTCATTATTACGGATGCCAATGGCATAACCGAATACGTTAACGAGGGCTTTACGAAAATGACAGGCTTTGAGCCGCACGAAATAATCGGTAAAAAGCCAGGGCATCTCCTGCAAGGTCCTCTTACCGACAAAGACACCGTTGGGA
>LNEN01000096.1 GCA_001464155.1 Cytophagales bacterium Ga0077538
AAAACGGAGAAACCTATTGGGTTTCTCTAGCGATCAACCCTGTAACCAACGAAGAGGGAGAAGTTGTCAAGTACATTTCTATTCAAGCCGACATCACCGATACGAAAATGCGCGCCCTGGATTTTCATCAGAAAATGAAAGCCTTAAGTAAATCCAACGCCATTATGGAATTGGATCTTCAGGGGAACATCATTGACATCAATGATAATTATGCACACCTATTGGGTTACGAAATTGAAGATCTGAAAAACAAACCCTATAGTCTCATTACTAAAAAGGAACATATTTTCGGAAAGTTGTTGCACGAGATTGAGGCCACCGGTCTGCAAAGTGGAGAATTCAGACGCTTTGATAAAACAGGCAAAGCCCACTGCATGAAGCTGATGGATTACCCCGTTGTGGATCTGAAAGGTGACCTCATTAAAATTATTGAGTTTGGCGTAGATGTTACCAAGCAAAAAGAGCTGGAGCGACAGGCGGAACGCAAACAAGTAGAACTAACCAGTTATCTGTCCGCTATCAATAACACCATTGCCTCTGCAGAATTTAATCTAGAGGGAAAATTTATGGGTGGCAACGACATCTTCATGACAGTCATGGGCTTTAAGGGAGAGGAGTTAAAAGGTTCTCACTACCGAGACATCATGCAAGATGAACCTACCGTACACATGATGTGGGACAACCTGCGCCTGGGTAAATTTTTCTCCGGAGAATTCAGACTTAAAAATAAAGAAGGTAGAGAATTATGGTTGACCGGCACCTTCAATCCAATTATAGTAGACAACAATGTGCCGGAGAAGATCATGATGTTTGCGCAGTTCACCACACAGGAAAAGGAAAAGATTAATGACCTGTCTTCGCTCGTGGGGTCTTTAAAGGCCACTCTTCCAATTATTGAATTTAATGAAGACTTCAGCTGCAAAACCGCGAACGATAAGTTTATGAAATTCTTTGGGCTGTCCCGCACAGAGCTCAGAGGCAAACAATTCAATGACTTTGTAGAAGAATATTACCGAGAAGTATTTGCTACCATGAAGGGAGAATTTTTACAACAAGATCACTCTACCGTGCTCATCCCCTTTCACTATAAAGACAAGGTGGCCACGTTCGAATCATCATTAACCGTAATACGAAATTTAGAAGGCACTATCGCACGGCTGGTCTTTGTGCTCATCCGAACAGTGGATGATCGCATACCTGTTATGGCAGTAGTTTAAGGATAGAGGAATGGAGACACATGCAACATCCGTGGATGTATCAGAAGAAGAAGTTAAATCACTCGCCCAAAGTATCTTAACACGGTATGGCATCGATTTTACCTGTTACGAACCCAAGTCGTTACGAAGGCGCATTGCGCGCCTTTTAAATCTCTACAACTTTGAATCCATTCATGGCTTGTGGGCCCGTCTCTTAAAAGACAGCACCTTCATTCAGGTATTCATGAACGAAGTAAGCGTGGGCATGACGTCCATGTTCCGCGATCCCATTTTTTGGAAGCATCTCAAGCATCGGCTGAAAGATGATTTCAAAAATCAGGAAAGTCTTTCCATCTGGCACGCGGGCTGTTCCACCGGTGAAGAGGTATACTCCATGGCCATCTTGTTAGGCGAGATCGGCTTCAGGCAAAAAACAAAAGCGCTTGCCACCGATATCAACATGCACGCCATGGAAGAAGCCAAAAATGGGCGCTACCATAAAATTAAAATGATTGAAAACGAAACAAATTTTAAGCAATACAATATCTACAGCGATTTTACCAAGTATTATGTAACCGAGGGAACAGAGGCCGTCATGATCGATGACCTGAAAAACTACGCCACCTACGCCTACCATAATCTCATTACCGATCCGGTAAAAGATACCTACGATGTTATTTTATGTCGCAACGTCATGATCTACTTCGACAATCCCGCCAAAGTAAAACTCTTGGATAAATTTTATGATGCACTAAAACCCGGTGGCTTGTTCGTTATTGGCTTTTACGACACCATGCTCTCCTGGATTAATTACACCAAGTTTGAGCTGATTGATGAGGAAGCCAAAATCTTTCGGAAGTTGTAGTACATGCGCCACAACAAGAAAACAACAATTCTCAGTCATTCATCCGCTACCAGCACGTCACCATGCTGTGATGTAAAAACTAATAGTTAAGTTCGCGGTAGTATTGAGGCGTATAGCCAATGCACTTACCTTATATTTCCATGACCGAACGCGAGCTTAGAAAATTAGAAGCCACCATCCGCACGAAGATGGAAGAGATTAAAGCACAACGTGTAACTCTGAAAGACTCCGGTATTGGAGGCCTCATGAATTCCCTGAAGAAAGTAGACGAGGCCCTGTACGATAAAATACTACCGGAGTATAAAAAGATGGCCGCCAATTATAACCTATTCAAATAGTCAATTACCCTATAGCATTATATCGGAAGATGATGGAGAATTTTACACTGAAAGCAGGCGAAGAATACATCGAACTTAAAAACCTGATCAAACTTCTGGGCTGGGTTGACACCGGAGGGGAGGCGACCTCGCGTATTGATAACCAGGAGATCACCGTGAATGGCGCCATCGAAACGCAACGAAGAAAAAAGGTAAGAAGCGGAGATGTGGTGACATTTGGTATGCTTCAAGCACAGGTGCTATAAGAGATCTATTCTCGTATTCGTTTGCCTTACAAGCGCAAGCATCTCGCTTGTGCTTTCTTCAACCCTAGCCTTTGTTGGTGTTGTGCGGTTTGGTTTGAGTAGAGAATCACCAACAAGTGTAGCGGTCATCAGATCGGGTCTCCACTATTAAAAGGAATAAATCTTTGTTGGTGGAGCCAAACACGCATCCATTACGCAACACCAACAAAGGCAGAGGTTGTCACCATTGGGAAATAGCTTCAAATAAAACCGATGCAAAAATTAAAAGACCAAGTCATGCCGAATTCATTTCGGCATCTATAAAAAAGTGATGATACGATGCCGAAACAAGTTCGGCATGACAATCGCGTATTCTTGAAAATCTGAGCCTTGGTTTGTGTCTTCACAAACCAAGAAGTTGACTACAATGCAAAAAACTTAGCCTTGTTTAGTATTGTTTTGGTGCTGCAGTGGGTATTTGAAAACCTGAATGAATCGACCCGACCCTTGTGTGTCGACTGTATCTCGAAGAAGATGAGAAAAAATCTTATTTTACTCAAAATTTATTCCACTACTCCATGAGTGCTGAGGCCACATCCCTTCATTTACTTTCGACACTTGTCGGTGGTTTGTTTGTGTGCCTGATTCTTCTCATCCTATTTCTGGAATTCAGAGATCTTATTCTCAGCAAGCGGATAAAAGCGAAAGTGATTAGAATTGTTGAAACGTCTTCCACCGATTCGGAGGGGCATCCGCGAATCGATCGTCATCCTGAAATTGAATTTCAGGATCCGAATGGAAAAAAAGTTACACATCAACTTACGCTCACGAACTTGACTTGGAGAAAACCGGGCGACACTATAGTGATTTACTATCGCCCAATGAAAACTGAATTGGGTTATAAAATCTGCTCCCCCTTTATGTGGCCCAAACTAATCATTCTCTTCTTCTTAACTGTGGGCGCAGCACTGCTTCTGTTTGGTACGGATTGAGATCTCTTGATCACAAATTCACCTCATCTCCAGTTGTGAGTTTTGTTAATTTCATTCTGTAGTCACAAAATCAAAGAACCTCCGACCTTGCGACCGGAGGTTCTACTTACCTCGTTTCATGATTCTGTGGTTTGGTTTCTAATCAGCATTGGCGAGTTGGCTCGCTTCGGGGCTCAACACCCCAAAGGCAGCGCGGATGTAGCGCTTCACAGCTTGAAGCGTATTGTCCACGCCTTGTGCACCGAACATTACCTGCTGCCTCTCCAGGCGGGCCTTGTTGTAAGCAACCAAGGCCATTTCCACTTCAAACGATTTGCGACTCAGCTCATCTAGCTTACTCAGCAGTGCGCTAAGCTTCAAATCCCTTTCGTTGGGCGCATAGGTTTTGATGCGCTCCACAATCCTCACCAGCGAGGCAAACGTTTCCGTTCTCATCTCATAGTGCTTACGGTGCGCGGAGCGTTTGGCTGAACCCGCTCCACCATCCGTTGTCACCGGAGGAGACTCCTTTCGTTTTCGGCTGGTGCGTTGCAACTGGTTCTTCAGGCTGATGGCATCTGTGAGGTCCTGATCCGACACTCCCGAGGCAGCCAGCATGTTTACCACCCGAACCGACAACGTGGCTATACCCGCGAAGCTTTCTTGCCTGCTGTTTACAGCCAGGCGATACGCTGCGCGTGTCACTTGTACCGCCTCTTTACTTTGCTGTGAACGAGCAGACAACTCACTCAGGGCGGTGATGCTGAGCGAAGGTGTCTTGGGTTGATACCGTTCACCGATTGATTTGCAGGATGCTAAGACCTTGTCGAAGGATCCTGCGGTTTTCACTAAACTTTTCATAATTCAACCACTTTATTGTGTGGCCTCCTGGAGTACTTTTACGCCAATACAAATGTTAAGTTTTAGTTTTCTGAAAATTATTTTAAAAAAATAACGTAGGGTCTACCTACTAAATCTTCATTGGGGAAATGAACGATGAATGGTTGAATTCAGGTGTTGAAAAAAAACTTCTCACACTCCTCCACCGTACGAAGGTACAGATCGAAAAAAGAGAAGTGCGGATCGAAAGCGTAGCGGTACAGATGGAACAACGGGTAGCGTGGAAAGACACTACAGAAGTTCGAATTGAAACAGCGAAAAGGTAAATAGACAGAGTGGAGGCAATACTTAGAAGAGTAGAGGCATAAGTCGAAATTGGAGAAGCACCTGTCGACACTGCGCAGGCAGGAGTAGACACTCAGCAAGTACGGAGCAACATTGTGGAAGTACAGAGCGACACATTAGAAGGTGGGGCATACCACTCACCCAGCCTTGCTGGCGAAAGCCACCCCTCTCTACTTTGTAGAGAGGGGAAGATCATCGAAGATGATCAGGGGTGAGTAAAAAAAAGCTTTGCGTTGTTTCAACCTGCACTGCGCAAACATGTCGAACAGCTGTGTCCAGTTGTTGAAGTTTCACGACACAAGCGAGACGCTTACGCCAGTGGCGTCTCTCTTAGGCATCCGGTATCACCGGCTCTACGAGCTTCGCCAGTTTTTCCAGTGACTCCTGCCAACCTAAGTAGCACATCTCCGCTGGGATAACCGCAGGAATCCCCTCCTGCTTAATGTTGATCTCCGTACCGGCAATGGTTTGTCGAAGATTTACCGTAGTAATCATTTCACCCGGCAGATTCGGATCCTCAAAGGTATCGGTGTACTTCAAGAATTCATTTTGCTTTACTTCCAGGTAAGTACCCCCGAAGGAATGACTGTTACCCGTGGAAAAGTTTTCGAAAGACATGCGGAAGGTTCCGCCCTTCTCTGCCTTCAGGTGTTGGACGGTGCAGATGAATCCGTAAGGAGGCAACCAGGTGGCCATGGCCGATGCTTGCGTAAAGGCCCGGAATACTTTTTCCGGTGAGGCTTTTAATATGCGGTGAAGGGTTACACTGCTCATATTGTTAGTTATTAGTTAGTAGTTGTCCGTTATCAGTTACTAACAGTTAGTAGCTACCTGTCAGTTACTTTTTCAAAATCACATGCATAGCACCTTTGCCCTGGGTAGTCTCTACTACCGTAAATCCCAGCGCGGGCAAATCAATTCGATCGCCATTGATTTCGTTAAAGAGGTGCTCGCCCACTCCCAAAAACACAGGCGAGAAAGCGAGGTGCATCTCATCGATATAACCGGCTTTCAAAAACTGACGAATGGTAGAGGCTCCCCCACCAATGCGTATGTCTTTTCCATTCGCAGCTTCTCTGGCTTTTTCCATCGCCACGTGAATACCGTCAGTAATAAAATGAAATACCGTTCCTCCCTCCATGGTGATGGACTCTCGCGCATGGTTGGTTAACACAAATACCGGAACATGATAAGGCGGATTTTCACCCCACCATCCTTTCCACTCATCGTTAGGCCATGACCCGCGAATGGGCCCGAACATGTTGCGGCCCAAAATCCACGCGCCAATATTTTCAAACGACTTCTCTGCAAAGTCATTATCCACTCCTTCTGTTCCTTCTGCTCCTTCCCCTTTACCATGCATTTTTTGAAACATCTTGGTTGGGAATACCCACGTGTGAAGTTCTCCCCCTCGCTTGCCGAGCGGGTTCTCTAAACTTTGATCGGGCCCGGCTGCATACCCATCCAGTGAAACTGAAAAGGATCTTACTTTTACTTTACTCTTCATGACTCTATATATATAGTGTTACGTATTTCTGCTGTCAGCCTCCGCTTTCTACTTGTTCAAGTATTTTCCAACCCTCCGGGGTGATGCCCATTATCTCCGTCACAACACCCATGGTTTTATACGTGTCGAAGAAAGACATTTTGGCGATAGGATGATCCACTTCGCTGATAAGTGCATACGTTTTACGAAGCTCGTTCGTAACTTTTTCAAAACCACTCACCGGTAAACGAAAAGCATGGTGCTGAATGCCTCCTTCAGGATGCTTCGCGAGGTAATCGTGAAACATGCTTTGGCCGGAAAGCGGCTGCACCAGTTCAAGGTAGGTGCCTCCGTTATAAGTTTGTGTAGTCAGCCATTCTGCGTCCACTACTTTTCCATAGTAGCTCATGTTCAGGTCTTGCGCGCGAACAAGTTCAGGTTTCGGAAAGGCAATGCCAAGAGAGTTGGAAAGAAAGTCTGCAGTTGCGTGAATGTCAGGGATAACCCAACAGATTTGCGCGAACTCGAGTTTAGCTATTGTGTTGTTCATGGCTTGTCTTCTCTGTAACAAATATGGACAGACCTTACGAGAAAAGTATGGTGTATTGGCGACAGAATAAGGGCGATTTGCGTCAAGCTTGTGCAAGTGGAAGCAGGGGAGGATTCGGAAAATAGGTATCCGTTAAGACCCTAACTGGAAATTCTCGGCAAAGTTTAGGTGGTGAAAAATAGTAGAATAATCAATGCGTGGAAATATCGATATTTGGAGATTGTCTGATGCTGTACATCATTCAACAAACTGAAACTAACCACTCTATGAAATTCACGAGTCTCCTCTTTGCATTCCTTATGCTTGCCATACTCACGTGCAAAGCACAAGATGGCGCTTATTTACATACACGCTACAGCATCGATCGGCTTTTTACAAACACCATCGGCAATTATTCAGGAGCCCCATTAAAAATTGGATCCAACGTAACACCAGGTACGATCGGTCATGTTTATTTTTCTGATCAGTTTAATCTATCAGTCTTTCAATTATACGATGACCAAAAACTCATTGAGGGCGTATTCTCCAAACTTGATCTGAAAAACAATGAGTTTGACATTCAAACAAAGAGTGGCGTGAAGGTGCTGAAAGGGGATAGAGTTAAAAGTTTTATTTATGAAGATTCCGTAACAACGCTTCGTCACAACTTTGTGAATGCAAAAGAATGGAAAACGAGAGAAGGTACTTCACTGGATGGTTTTTTTGAAGTCTTATCACACGGTGACGTTATACTGGCGGCTTATACAGAACTCGAATTCATACCGGCCAATTATAATGTGGCTAGAGATATTGGCAATAAGAATCACCAATACGTGAAAAAAGTAAAGCGCTATTATATAAAAAATAGTATCGCGAGTGAGCTACCAAAGAAAAAAGAATTTTTCGAGATTTTTGGAGAGAAGAAAGACGCGATGCAGAAGTACAGCGAAGAGCAGCGTCTCTCTCTAAAGAGTGACAGTGATTTGAAAAAATTGTTTGACTACTACAATCAGCCTGCCGTAAGCCGCCCCGACTGATGTAGAATACATGCTCACTGTTCCAGAGGTCCGCAGGTCACTGGAATCCTATCTGAACCGATCCCGATAACTATAGGGATACATCCGGTCTTATGTATCATTCGACATGCACTTCGCAACATGATGAACAGCACTGTTTCTTCTAGCAAACGGTGCGCTGGCCTGTGAACGAAAAGCGCGGCCCATTCGGGAGGGTGCATTGGCAGCGGCTAGCGCGGGTAGAATGGGCTTTTTTCGTTCTGCCTTTTTCTTTTGTTTCTTTTCTTTTAGGCAAGCAAAAGAAAAGAAAGTTCCAAACTTCCTGTTCCAGATATTCCTCAGGTCATCTGGAACCCAGAATAAACCGGATATACATCCGGCTTTATTGATCGTTCGACATGCTCTTCGCTAACATGTCGAACAGCAATGGTAGCCATCGGGGAGAATTAGGCGTCTTACGAGCGGGCAAGTAGAAAAACATTCCGTAAGATTGATTATGCGTTATTAGTATGAGCGCAGGCCAGAGCCAATTGCGGGGGCGTGATAGGATGAGCGAGGGAGCATAATTGGCTCTTGACTTTTTGGTTCCTTTTGTGTCAAGACAAAAGGAACAAAGAAATTTAATGGAGTATGACAAATAAATCGTTCTATGACTATCTGTAAAGTAAAACTCGCTGTTCCAGATGTTCCGAAGGGCATCTGGAACCCAGAATAAACCGGATATACATCCGGCTTTATTGATCGTTCGACATGCGCTTCGCTAACATGTCGAACAGCAATGAGCTGCGCTACTATACCAAACAGCAAAATTGAATTATATCTCCTCCTGATCTGACTTTGATCACCTCGTTTTTCGTGCATTCACTGTACATTAAAGTAGTCAAAGCAAGAGTATGTCACTATCCATTAAAATATTGGGACCCGGTTGCGCCCGATGCAAAGCAACCGTAGAAGTGGTAAAGAAAGCGCTGGAAAAGCGTGGCCTTCCGACCGACATCACCAAAGTGGAGGATGTAGAGGAAATCATAAAGTACAATATCTTAAAAACACCTGCGGTGGTCATGAATGAACAAGTTAAAATTAGTGGCCGCATCCCCACGCAAGAAGAGATTGAATCCTTACTAAACCAATATGTTTGATTGGGCACAGCGCGTTGCCGACTGGCTTATTTACTCGATTCTTGGCATTCAGGAACACAGTAAAGTTGGGGACGCCCTCAACTTCTTTGTATACGACACAATCAAGATCTTCCTGCTGCTCTTGATCATCACCTCTTTAATGGGTGTGATCAATTCCTATTTTCCCATCGACAAAGTGCGCAACTTCTTAACCAGGCGCAAATGGTTTGGTCTCGACTATTTCATTGCCTCTTTCTTCGGCACCATTACTCCCTTTTGTTCTTGTTCCTCTGTACCCCTCTTCATTGGCTTTGTGAAAGGTGGTATTCCGCTGGGCATAACATTCGCTTTTCTGATTTCCTCTCCTTTAGTAGACGCTGTCACGGTGGCCATCTTCTTAGGTGTGTTTGGCTGGCAAACTACTCTTTTATATGTGTTCAGTGGAATTATCCTATCCATGATAGCAGGTTACTTATTGAGTCTACTCAAATTAGAACCGCTCCTCACGCCCTGGGTTCAGCAACTCCTGAAAAACAAAGAGGTACAGAACGAGTCCTCGGAAGAAACCCAACACTCTTTTATTCAGCGGCTACCCATCATCTTACGTGAAGCATGGACAATCGTAAAAGGCGTTTCATTATACATCGTCATTGGAGTTGCCATTGGTGGTCTTATGCATGGCTACATTCCAACCAATTTCTTTGAAGCCTACATCAGTAAAGAAAATCCCTTGGCCGTTCCCATAGCAGTCATTCTGGGTGTGCCCATGTATAGTAATACCGCAGGTATTTTACCCATTATGCAAGTATTGGTTGAGAAAGGCATTCCGCTCGGAACTGTTATTGCCTTTTCCATGTCCGTAGTGGCCTTGTCTATTCCCGAAGCACTTCTACTCAAGAAAATCATGACCACCAAAATGCTGGTCATTTTCCTGGCGGTGGTTACGGGTTGCATTATAGTTTCTGGCTATCTTTTTAATCTTATTTTGTAGAAGCCAAAGGTAATTGTAACACCATCCTCCTTCTCCCTGCTATCATTTTTTCAATCCTCATTTTGCTTTGTGTAATCACCCTCGCTACATCTTGCAGGTTCAGAGACACGTATACACTAAGCAGTGAGACTTTTAGATAAAGAAATATATCTTAAAAAATATCACGCGTTAATCAAAAGCACATAACATTGCCTGGCTATCTCCAACTCTTCGTTAGTAGGTACTACTAAAATCTTTACAGGAGAATCCTTCTTACTAATCTCATAAATATCCTTCCCTCCTTGCTTATTCTTTTCTTCGTCCAGCTGTATGCCCAGATATTCCATCTGTTGTGTGCTCAACCATCGCGTGAGGGCATCGTTCTCACCCACTCCAGCAGTAAACACAATAGCATCCAGACCATTGAGAATAGCTGCATACCCTCCAATATATTTTTTAATGCGATAGGCATACATATCGTACGCAAGTATTGCGTCTTTATTTCCTTTCTCCCGCTCTGCCTTCACATCGCGCATGTCGCTATAGCCTGTTAAGCCCAGCATGCCACTTTTTTTATTGAGCAACGTGTTCACATCTGACAACGAATAGCCAAGTTGATTCACCAAATAAAAAATGATGGATTGATCAATATCTCCGGCTCGTGTACCCATGACTAAACCATTCATCGGCCCCAGACCCATACTCGTATCCACACACACACCGTTTCGTATTGCACTCATGCTACAACCATTGCCCAGGTGGATGGTCACAATTTTTGAATCGCTCTTTCCCAAATACTCAATGGCTCTTTCAGAAACATATTTATGACTGGTACCGTGAAAACCATAGGAACGTATACCGTGCTCTGTATATAATTCGCCAGGGATGGCCATGCGATAGGCTACGGGAGGCATGCTTTGGTGAAAGGCTGTGTCAAACACTGCTACTTGCTGAGCCGTTGAAAATATTTTCTCTGCTTCTTCAATACCCAAATAGTTAGGTGGATTATGAAGCGGTGCCAGGGGAAATAGTTTTTTGATTTTCTCCTTTACCTCTTCGGTAATCACCATCGTCTTGGAAAAACTCTCGCCTCCATGCACCACACGATGACCGACCACCGCAATCTCTTTCGGATCTGAGATGACACCAATTTCTTTATCCATTAATAAGGATGCCACGGCCGTGAGTCCGGCAGCATGATCTGAAATAGGAAAAGTTTCCTTCTTAACCTTTTCTACTCCTCCCAAAAATACTTTATGCTGAATGGTAGCACCTTCTAAGCCGATGCGGTCCACTAAACCAGAACAAACTACCTCTGCTTCGGGCATGCGGATAAATTGATACTTGATGGAACTACTTCCGGAATTTATAACAAAGACATTCATGAAATTAAAATTATTGTTGTGCTTGAATAGCAGTGATCACTACGGTGTTAAATACATCGTCCACAGTACACCCTCGACTTAAATCATTTACCGGTTTATTCAAGCCCTGTAACATAGGACCAATGGCCAAGGCTCCTGTTTCGCGTTGCACTGCTTTATAGGTATTGTTTCCTGTATTCAAATCAGGGAAGATGAGTACACTGGCCTGTCCGGCCACTTCGGAGTTGGGCATTTTCTTTTTGCCCACCGATGGATCCACCGCGGCATCGTATTGAATAGGGCCTTCTACTTTTAAGTCTGGCCTTTTTTGTCGAACAATTTCTGTGGCCTTTCTTACTTTCTCTACATCTTCTCCTTCTCCTGAGGAGCCAGAAGAATACGAGAGCATAGCGATCTTCGGTTCAATGCCAAACATCTTGCTCGTCTCTGCCGAAGAAATGGCAATGTCGGCTAATTGCTCAGACGTGGGGTTGGGATTTACGGCACAATCACCAAACACCGATACACGATTCGGTAAGCACATAAAGAAAACAGAAGACACGGTAGACACGCCTGGTTTAGTTTTTACAAATTGCAAAGCCGGACGAATTGTGTGCTGTGTGGTGTGAATCGCTCCGGACACCATCCCATCGGCTTCTCCTGTATACACCATCATGGTTCCAAAGTACGACACATCGAGCATGAGGTCGCGCGCCATTTCCATGGTTACATTTTTTGCTTTGCGTAACTCATACAAGGTATTTACATAATCGTTATATCGATCGGATGTTCCCGGATTGACAATCTTAACTTTCTCCAAATCGAGGGAAAGGTTCAAACGTTTTACGGCCAGTAAAATACTCTCTGGGTTGCCGAGTATGGTGAGGTCCACAATATTTTGTTTTACCAATGCATCTGCGGCCATAAGGATGCGATCGTCCTCTCCTTCGGGCAGCACAATGTGTTTCTTCTTTTCCTTCGCCCGCTGTACAATCTGATACTGAAACATACGGGGAGTAATGCCTTTGGGTCGGAAGGATATGATTTTCTTCTCCAATGTTTTTACATCTACATGCTCATCAAATAAACTGATGGCCAACGCTATTTTATCTTTTGTGTGATTGGTGATGCGGGAGCGTGTGCCTGCAACCTGATTTACCGTTTTAAAGGTTCCACTCTCCACCGTAATCATGGGCACCACCGTATCCAGTCCTTCAATCAATTTCAAAATGGTGGGCTCCGGAATCAATCCTCCCGTAAGTACCATTCCGGCAATCTTCGGATAGTTGTGCGAGATGTTTGCCTGCAAAGCACCAATGATAATATCGCCACGATCGCCAGGTGTAACAATCAGCGTGTTCTTACTTAGTCGGGTTAAACAATTATGCAATTGCATAGCACCTACAATGGAAGCATCTACTTGATTCGAAAGCAAATTTTCGCCAAACAACACTTTTCCCCCAACAGCCTCCTGTACTTCCCTCATGGTGGGACTGGCTAAATCTTTATGGCTTGGAAGAGTTGTAACAATGGTGCCTGCAGGGAGTGACTTACTCAGCTTGCTCTGAAGTTCTTCTTTCATGGCGATGTCCATTTTATTCACCACCACCGTAAGAAGTTGAACACCCTGATCAGCAAAACTCTTAGCCGTAGACAGAGCATTGTCGACAATTTCCTGCACAGATTTATTTTCCCCTTTGGTAATGATGACAACCGGCAAGCCCAAATTTCTGGCAATGGAGATGTTCCCCATAAATTCCACATTCGTACTACCACCCATAAAGTCGCTTCCCTCTACTACCACAAAATCGTAGCGCTCCTGTAATTTCTTAAAGCGATCAATGATTGTGTCAATGACATAGGCCTCTTTACCCGCATTGATTTGTTTTACCACTTCGTTGCGTGTGAAGACAAACATTTCTTCATACGAAGTACTTAAATGAAAATGCTCTTTTAGCATTTCAAGGTTACTATCCCGCTCCTGGCCTTCGCGGCTGATGACGGGCTTGAAGTAGGCAAGCTTTTCAGTTTTTCCTGCCAGTAAGTTGAGGAGGCCCAGGGCGATGATGGATTTTCCGGAATACGGTTCGGTAGTGGTGAGGTAAATGGCGTTCGTCATAGAATAATGAAAATGAACAGAATCCTTAACAGGCTTCTATACTAGCTTAAAGATAAACACACTTCCTGATGTTTAGCACGCGAAGTTGATAAAGAGAGTTTCCTCAATTACTGACAATAATCAAGCGCTCTCCATATTTTTAACAACAGAAAGCCCCTAAGCAAACTGATTAAAATCACAATTCCATAGTGTTTACTATTGGTAAAGTCCAGCTTAGATTCAGGCACACTACTCCATTTCGATGGTATATCCAATACAAGTTCCCATCAAAATGAAGTTACCCCTTCCTGTCTCCCATTAGTGGTCGGTTACCAAAAAACTCTACAATAGTCAATCAAAAAGAAACTCCCTAACACGCTCAGGTGTTTAAATAGTATAGCGTTTCCAATACGTTGCAGTCAAAGGAATTATTCTCCTCTTAAAATATTGATTTATGAAAAAGATCATCATGTTCCTTCTTTTCGCTGTGTGGAGTTGCAGCTCCGTTCTTATTGTGGGTGTCGACAAAGCACCTGATTTTGTACTGAGTAAGTACAAGACTTTTAACTTCTTTGAGGTAAACGCAGAAGGTAACGCACTCGGGCCGAATACAGACAGGAATCTGATTCTTCTAAAATTAGCCATTGACAAACAATTGACATTAAAGGGATTGAAACAAAGCACGG
>LNEN01000097.1 GCA_001464155.1 Cytophagales bacterium Ga0077538
TGTTTATTCTGGTCCCGAAATCTTCTTTACCGCTCATTATACTTTTATACATTCTTTTGTCGTTGGGTAAAAGCTGGATGCAGTCCAGAAATACCTGATCTAAATCTTTAATCGTTGAACCCCCAGAAGAAATACGCCTTTGCGATTTTGTGGATGAGCCTGTTAGGTTCATCATCAGTCTTGTCTGCGCAGTCTTCCGTG
The DNA here is from genome assembly GCA_001464155.1 of Cytophagales bacterium Ga0077538. Taxonomy (GTDB): domain Bacteria; phylum Bacteroidota; class Bacteroidia; order Cytophagales; family Cyclobacteriaceae; genus Chryseotalea. Next base: position 202 of record LNEN01000097.1, read on the forward strand.
CTCAGTAGTGGTCAATGGTTTAAGGTTACCATTTCGAAAGCAGGTGTTTATAAAATTGACTACAATCAATTGCGCAGTGCCGGCATGGATGTAGATAACATCGATCCGCGTACACTCAAAGTTTACGGTAATCCGGGGGGCATGCTGCCCCAGGCCATTGCTAGTCCCAGGCCACTGGATCTGATCGAAAATGCCATACTGGTTCAGGGTGAGGCGGATGGTGTGTTTAACGCCTCTGATTTTCTATTATTTTTTGCCGAAGGAGCCGACAAACAACAACTCGATGTGCAGCGCGAGATTATGTACTACGAACATAATTTGTATGCTGATAAGAATTATGTGTTCATAACCGCAGGAGGCTCCTCGGGTAAAAGAGTGGTGCAAAGCGAAGCTGTTACGGCTACCACTATGGTATCCACCTTTCAGGATGTGTTGCACCATGAATTAACCTCCTTCAACATTTTAAAATCGGGTCGCGAATGGTTCGGTGAAAAATTCGAAAATGGTATTCAAAAGGACATCACCTTCGAAGTAGAGGGAATTGTATCGGGAAGCACACTAAAGCTTGTATCGGATGTGGTCGCATACTCCCTCGAAGGGTCTTCTTTCGCACTCGCTTTTAATGGGAACGCTATTGCCAGTCAGGTGGTGCCGCAAGTACCCAACTCTCAGTACGGCATCAAAGCCCGCCACAAACGCGATACTTTTTTATTGGCAGCTGATAATGTGGGAGCAGTTAACCGCGCTTCTCACATCCTCAGCTATGCCTTTACACGAAATGGAAGTTCAAGCGCCTATGGTCACCTTGATTTTTTTTCACTTACCTGCACGCGTGCCTTGGCGGTTTATGGTACTCAAACGCGTTTCCGATCACTTCAAAGTTTACAACAACCATCAAGCACTTTTAAAATTGGAAAAGCCACCGCGACCACACAGGTTTGGGACATTACCGATGCGACTCAGGTACGCAATCAGGCTGTGGTACTTACAGGGAGTGAGGTAACTGCGGGAAGCGAAGTAACGTTTTCAACGAACACAGAAACACCAAAGGAGTTTATTGTTTTTAACCAACCCCTGGCAGTGGAGGCCGTCACAAAAATTGCTAACCAAAATCTGCATGGACTCGCGGCAGTAAACATGATCATTGTAACAGATGCAGCATTAGAAGCAGAAGCTGAACGTCTGGCGGCACATAGAAGAATTCATTCTGGGTTGTCAGTAGAAGTGGTGTTGAATGAAGAAATCTATCATGAGTTTTCCAGCGGCCGGCCGGATGTTACGGCCATTCGGGATTTTGCTCGTCTGTTGAAACAAAACTACCCTTCTGATTTTCAGTATTTGTTGCTATTCGGAAAAGGCTCCTATGATTATAAGAACGCCATTCCCAATAATGTAAATCGCGTACTCACCTACGAGTCTAGAAACTCGTTGAGTCCGTTGGAAACATTTTCTTCTGATGATTATTTTGGAATGCTGGAAGACAATGAGGGCGAATGGCGCGAATGTTTCAATTGTAACTCAACTCTGGATATAGGTGTCGGACGAATTCCAATCAAGCAAGACGAGCAAGCGAAATTCATTGTCGATAAAATCATACAGTACGACACAAACCATGCGCTGGCAGGCGATTGGCAAACCAGAATAGCCTTCGTTGCCGATGATGGAGACTTTAACATTCACCAGGCACAGGCCGATGTATTGGCCAATTTTGTGGAAACAGAAACCAATACCGTTTTCAAGGCTGATAAAATTTATGTGGATGCCTTTCAACAAATTTCAAGACCAGCCGGTCAAGTAGCTCCGGAAGTTAATGTCACTATTAAAAATAGTGTGGAGCAAGGGGTGCTTGTGCTCAACTACACCGGGCACGGAAATGAGTACCAGTGGTCGAATGAAAAAATATTGGATGAGTTGATGGTGCTGGGCTTGGAGAATGAACGCTTGCCTTTTATGGTTACGGCCACGTGCGAGTTTGGTAGGCATGACGATCCCCAAGTAACGTCTGTGGCCGAGGTTGCTTTGCTACGCGAAAAATATGGTGTGGTAGGACTGGTCACCACTGCGCGCCCTGTAAACTCTAGTACTAACTTCGATTTGAACCGCGCTTTTTATGAAGCCTTTTTAACAAAGAAGAATGGTTCTTTTCAAACCTTGGGTGAAATTTTCAGCGCTACCAAAAACAACAGTGTTACCGGAGTGGCCAATCGAAATTTTTCTTTGTTAGGAGATCCCTCCATGCGGCTTGCTTTTCCAGAGGCCGGTATCGCGGTCGAGACAATGGTGACCAACGAACAATCGGATACCCTGCGGGCCTTGTCAAGTGTAACGGTGGCTGGGAGTGTGCTAAACGCGCAAGGCTTGGTAGATGAAAGCTTTCAGGGAAAACTTCTCGCCACAGTGTACGATAAGTCTGCAACGTTCCGAACGCTGGGCAATGAAAATCCGCCCTTCGCTTATCAGCAATGGTCTTCTTTAATTTTTAAAGGAGAGGCCAGCGTAGAGGAGGGGAAGTTTGAATTCAATTTTATTGTCCCGAAAAATATTGCGTATTCTGTTGGTAAAGGACGTGCTGATTTATTTGCCGTCTCTACCACGCAAACCGCTGCCGGTACCACCAGCATTAAAGTAGGAGGATCAGCATCTAATCCCCTATCGGATGCTCAACCCCCACAGGTTAGCGTGTTTATGAACGACAGCACGTTTGTGAGTGGAGGAACTGTATCGTCTACTGTAAATTTGTTTGTTAGCCTGGCAGACGAAAATGGAATTAGCATCTCTAGTTTTGGAATTGGAAATGATCTGACTGCCGTGTTGGATGATGTGGCCTCATTTTCATTAAACGATTACTACGTAGCGGGTATCAACGACTATACAAAGGGCTTCGTTACCTTTCCCCTGCAGGGACTTAGTGCCGGTAAACATCGCATTAAAGTATTGGCTTGGGATACCCATAATAATCCGGGAGAGGGCTATGTGGATTTTTATGTAAGTGATGGTACCAGCATGCTGATTGAGGAGTTTGGAAACTACCCCAATCCGTTTCAGGAAGAGAGCACCTTGTTTTTTACACACAATGCAGCCGGGGAAGATTTGGTTGCTGAAATGGTAGTATATGGACCACAAGGCATGCAAGTGCTTCGGGAAAGCTTTCAGTCCAGCAATAGCAATTATCGGGTGGAACTGGGATCCTTAAATCGCAAGGATTTACCGGCAGGGATGTACTTAGCCCAGCTCATCGTGCGTTCAGAAAGTACCGGAAAACAGGCCAAATCAACCGCTAAGCTTATAATTGTTAATTGATTATCTTTGACTTTTGAACCCAATTCGAATGAAGTTTATAGTTTCTGCAATCACCCTCCTACTTTTTGCTGGTTATGCAGGCGCACAATCTGTGACAGGAAGTGATTCTAGCAATAGGGCGATTACTACAGCGGTTCCCTTTCTCACCATTACGCCCGATGCACGGCATGCGGGAATTGGAGATGCCGGAGCGGCCTCTTCAGCAGACCCAAGTGCTTCTTATTGGAACCCCGCCAAATTGGTTCGCATTGATAAAACCTCCGGAGGATCGATGTCCTACACGCCTTGGTTAGGTAAAATTGTGAACGACATGAACATCTTCTACCTGTCAGGCTTTTACAAGTTGAACAGAGAAGAAGCCATTGCAGCATCCCTCAAGTATTTTGATATGGGTGAGATATTTTTCCGCGATGCAGCGAACAATCCATTGGGTGATTTTAATCCGCGCGATTGGGCATTAGACGCAACGTACTCCAGAATGCTAACAGAAAGTTTTAGTGTTGGTCTTACGGGCCGATATATCTCCTCCAACCTCACGGGTGTATTTAGCAACAGCGGTGTAGATGCTAAGCCCGGAAGAAGTGCAGCCGTAGATGTGGGTGTCTTCTATTCGTCTCCCTTGGTGAGCTCTCGCATATCCAACCTTAATTTGGCAGCGGTTATTTCAAACATTGGTGGGAAGATTTCCTATTCGGATGATAATAATAAAAGTTTTCTACCAACAAATTTGAAATTGGGCTCTGCCCTTACCACCGAGTTAGATCCTTATAACTCCTTCACCTTCTTGCTGGACTTTAACAAGTTATTAGTGCCCACTCCTCAACCCGGTAGCGAGGACGAATCTATGTTGAGTGGTATGTTTGGATCTTTTACCGATGCTCCCGGAGGATTTGAAGAAGAGTTACAGGAGATCACCACTTCTATTGGTGTGGAATATTGGTATAATGCAGTTTTCGCCGGACGCATCGGATATTTCCATGAATCACAAGAGAAAGGCAATCGTAAATACTTGACATTAGGCCTTGGCTTCCGTAAGAATAATTTTGGTTTTGATATGGCGTACCTCGTACCTACCAACGGTCGCGAGAACGCACTGGCTGAAACCATACGATTCACCATCATGTTACAAATGCCAGAGATTGATACGGCTCCACAAGAGTCTGTAACAGACCAATAACATGCTCGATCGCACCATTGCTCCTCCCTTTCAGCGAACCACCCAGCTGACTTTATTAACACCCCAACACATCAACCTGAAAACAGGAAATGATTTGTATGTATTGCGGGGTGGCACGCAAGAAGTCGTTCGCCTGGAATTAATTGTGCCGGCCGGCAGGTGGTACGAACCTTTGTTGGGAGTGGCTCATTTTACAGCTACTCAGCTAGACAAAGGCACCCTTCACAAATCAAGTTACCAGTTGGCTTCTTTGTTTGATGATTATGGAGCCCACCTGGAAATCATTCCCGGAAATGATTTCATTACCCTTACGGTATATGCACTTACTAAAAATGTCAGAGAAGTAGTGGCGGTATTGTTAGAGCTCATCACCGAAGCAAATTTTCCGGAACAGGAATTGGTGCAGGGGAAAAGCATTTTCTTACAAAACCTTAAAGTAAGCGAAGAGAAAACCAGTTATGTGGCAGGCAAACTTTTCCGAAAGGAAATTTTTGGTGATCATCCTTATGGACGAGAATTGGATGTAGCAGCTGTTGGGGCCATTGATCGAAAAGTACTTCAACAGTATCAACAGCAGCAACTAGTAAATTTCCGAACCATTGCAGCCGGTAACATTTCAGATACACTCGTAAAGGAATTAGCACACGTGTTGGAGCAGTTGCCAACAAAGGAACTAGTGGAAAAGGAAATGACCCACTCCGTGCCGGACGCCACCCAGCGTTATCAGCCAAAAGAAGGTAGTGTACAAAGCACCATTCGTTACGGAAAGCGTACGATCAACAGACAGCACAAAGATTTTTTTGACTTGATTTTTTTAACGCATGTGGTGGGCGGCTACTTTGGCTCACGCCTCATGAAAAACATACGCGAAGAGAAGGGTTTGACCTATGGAATTCACGCCAGTGTGCAACCGTTAAAACGCGATGCCTTTTTTGTGATTGGAGCCGATGTGAACCGAGAGAATCGTGAGCTTACCGTTCAGGAAATTCAACATGAATTAAATAAGCTTGCAACGGAACCTGTACCAGCCAATGAACTCGAAGCCGCACGCAATCACTTTATCGGCTCTCTTCAATCAGAAGTCACCAATGCTTTTGCCCACGGAGATAAGTTTAAAACGATTTTGTTGAATCATCTTCCTGTAGACTATTATCAGCGCATGATCAATCGCGTTGATGCGCTGACAGCACACGATCTTCAGCAGACGGCAGCTAAGTACTTTGTGCCTTCATCTTTTACAGAAGTATCAGTCGGCTAGTTTTTCTTTTCTTTCGGGCGAAAGAGCCCTGCTATTCGAGCAAAGAATCTTTTTTCAAAAGCCCAAAAGAAGGGAAATTGACCAAAGATAAATCCATAGAACAACAGCAGCAGATTGTACAGCGGTAGAATAAGGATGTAATAAATAACGGAGGCCTGTGTGCTGCTTCCAGCCTCTCCGGCAAAAAACTGCAGAATAGGTTTTTTGATAAAGAGTACCGTAAATCCCGTGCAGGCAAAGACCAGTAATACAATCATTACCTGCCAGGCATTTTTAAGATCCCACCGTTCGCGCAAACGCTCAGTCCAATGCTTACTCATACGTTACTTTATTCCAATACTCTTCAAGTGGAAGCGGTGCTTCAAAGGCGACCACTTCTTTTTTTACGGGATGCATGAAGGACAACCTGCGTGCATGCAAATTAATGGAAGCATCGGTATTTGCCTCGGGGTAACCGTATTTTACATCGCCCCGAATCACGCAACCGATGCTGGCTAATTGCACCCGTATTTGATGTGGCCTTCCGGTGATGGGATTGATTTCGAGTAGCCAATGATCCTGAACAGGTCCCAGAATTTTGTAATTCAGTTCAGAGCGAAGCGCACCCTCTCTCTCTTTTGTGAAAGCCGTTGTTTTATTCTTGACGGTATCTTTTTGTAGCCAGTGTATAAGGGTGTCTTCTTGTTTCGGTGGCTTTTTTTTCACCAGTGCCCAATACGTTTTGGTGGTTTGCCTGGATCGGAATAACTCATTCATGCGTTCCAGTGCTTTGCTAGTTCTTGCCAACACCACAATGCCGCTTACGGGCCTGTCAAGTCTGTGAACTACACCCAAGAAGACAGCACCTGGTTTATTAAATTCTTTAGCGATATAATCCTTTGCTATTTCTACCAGTGGTTTATCGCCCGTTGAGTCGCCCTGAACGAGTACACCAGCGGCCTTGTTTACTACTAGTAAATGATTGTCTGTATAAAGTACTTTAAAGGCTTTCACACGTTTGCAGTAATAGGAAAAGGGGATTTTGCTATCTTTGCGCCACCCACGCGGAACCCCCTCGGGATCAGCGGGTTAAAAATAGACAAGACTTAGCAACATAATTCAAAATCAATAAAACTTTATGGGATACATAGAACCGGCACCGCTTGCTGCTGACAAAGAAAATCCGTTTGAGGCCATGATGTCTCGCTTTAAGGTGGCATCTGAAAAATTGGGATTAGAGGAGGAGGTTTACAACGTTTTGAAAACACCCGCCAAGCAGGTGATTGTTTCCCTGCCGGTAACCATGGACAGCGGTCATATACAAGTGTTTGAAGGCTACCGTGTTATCCATTCTACTATTCTTGGCCCATCTAAAGGAGGCATTCGCTATGATGACCATGTAAACATTGATGAAGTTAAGGCCTTAGCTGCCTGGATGACCTGGAAGTGTGCTGTAGTGGATATTCCATATGGTGGTGCTAAAGGTGGTATTACATGTAACCCACGTACCATGTCAGCCGGTGAAATTGAGCGCTTAACCCGTGCCTACACCAGTGCCATGGCCGATATTTTTGGTCCGGATAAAGATATTCCTGCTCCTGATATGGGTACAGGCCCTCGCGAAATGGCTTGGTTAATGGACGAGTATTCTAAAACCCAGGGCATGACTGTGAACGCAGTCGTTACCGGCAAGCCTATCGTGATGGGTGGTTCCTTAGGCCGTACCGAAGCAACCGGACGTGGCGTAATGGTTACGGCTTTAGCTGCCATGGAGAAATTGAAAATCAATCCATACAAAGCAACCTGTGCTGTACAAGGTTTTGGTAACGTAGGTTCTTGGGCAGCGCGCCTTCTTCATGAGCGCGGTTTGCTGATTCAAGCGATCAGCGATGTGTCCGGTGCGTACTATAACGAAAAGGGGATTGATATTGAAAAAGCAGTGGCCTATCGCGATGCGAATAAAGGTTCACTTGCCGGCTTCCCGGATGCGACTAAAATTACCAACGATGAGTTGTTGACAATGGCTGTGGATGTATTGGTTCCTGCCGCCATGGAAGATGTAATCACTGCTACGAACGCGCCCAATATTAAGGCGAAGTTGATTGTAGAAGGTGCCAACGGACCTACTTCTTCTAAGGCTGATGCCATCATCAATGAGAAGGGTATTATGGTAGTGCCGGATATCTTAGCGAATGCCGGTGGTGTTACGGTATCATATTTCGAGTGGGTACAGAACCGTTTAGGATATAAGTGGACGGCTGATCGCGTAAATCGCAGAAGCGACCGGATCATGAAGGATGCCTTTAACAACGTCTACAAAACATCACAAGATTATAAAGTGCCGATGCGTATTGCTGCGTACATGGTGGCTATTGATAAAGTAGCGAAAACGTACAAGTACCGCGGAGGATACTAATTCGAGGAGTCAGAATATAGAAGAGAGAATTTAGAATTACATTTGCTGGCAGGTTTCCAATTAGGAACCTGCCAGTTTTTTTATGTATTCTAACTACTAACCTCCTGACTACTAACTTCTAAAAATATGATACACAAAGAAGGCCGTACCTTATTATTTGTTTTACTACTCATACTCGTGGGCATTATTTATGGCTTTGACTATTTCTTGCCAGGCCAAAATGTGATTCGAAACATTGTGACCGCCATTGGCTTGGGTTTCTTTTTAATCGTTTTACAATTTTTCAGAAACCCTTCACGCAACACCGTTAAAAACCCGAAGCACATCATTGCTCCTGCTGATGGTAAGGTGGTAGTGATTGAAGAAGCAGAAGAAGGTGAATATTTTAAAGGCAAGCGCAAGCAGATTTCTATTTTCATGTCTCCTTTTAATGTGCATGTAAACAGAATGCCTGCCGCTGGCTCCATCAGTTACTTTAAATACCATCCAGGAAAATACTTAGTCGCCTGGCATCCGAAGTCAAGCACGGAGAATGAGCGCACAACAGTAGTTGTAAAAACACAAAACGGCACCGAGGTATTGTTCAGACAAATTGCCGGTGCTTTGGCGCGAAGAATAAAATGGTATGTGAAAGAAGGAGATAAGTTAGATCAAGGCCAAGAGTTCGGTTTTATTAAGTTTGGCTCTCGAGTAGATATTTATTTGCCTTTAGATGCCAAGGTAAAAGTGAGCATGAATGAAGTAACTACAGGTGGTGAGACAGTGATTGCAGAGTTGGTGTAAGTCATCTTTCAAAGTTAAGCCAAACCTAATAAGCAAAGATGCCGAAATGAATTCGGCATGACAGAGCTGCGAACGAATACTCCGTCATGCTGAACTTGCCTGCCTGCACGGAGCCGTTTCGGCAGAGGCAGGTTTCAGCATCTTGTACTATTTCTTTCCCAACTCCACCACACTAAAGTCGCTCGCTCTTGGCAAATCATTAAAGATTTGTTGAATAAACTCAGTAGGCTTGGCCAGTTTTCTTTCGATAATGTTGATCCACGCACCATCAATGTTAATAATGGCGGAAAGTGTACCATCGGGTTTAATGAAGTTGTGACGCATGCTCCAGCGAGAGAAATCAGCGGAAGCCTTCACTAACTCCACATCCACAGCTACACTATCACCAAACTTAATCTCGCGCTTAAAAAGTGCCTCTTCACGGAAAAGTATTGGCCCCATGTGAATCTCTTCAAATTTCTGTGAAGTGAGCCCATGGCTATTTAGAAATTCGATACGCGCCATGGCGCCATAGTCGTAATATACACTATGTCGCAAGTGGCGATTCTGATCTATATCAGACCAGCGAATTTGAATGGGGATGGAGAATTTTTGCATGCTGTAGTTTCTATCAGATCAAAGCTAAAGAGGAAGACGATAAAATAAGTATTTTAGTGTAAACTATTTGCGATGCAGCAGTCAGACCTCACCTCTCTTTTTCTACCCATTGCGCTGGGCATCATCATGCTGGGGCTTGGCTTATCCTTAAGCATTGACGACTTTAAAAGAGTCACCAAGTATCCAAAAGCAATGGCCATTGCGCTGCTCTGCCAAATGGTGCTCTTGCCTTTGCTTTGTTTTGTATTAGTAACGGCTTTTGATTTAAATCCGATGCTGGCAGTTGGGTTAATGTTGCTGGCGGCTTCACCCGGTGGTGCCACGGCCAATTTATACAGTCACCTTTCGAATGGAGATGTAGCCTTGAACATTACCCTTACAGCTGTCAATAGCGTACTTACTTTGTTTACACTGCCGCTACTTGTTAATCTTTCACTTGATTACTTTTTGGACTCAGGCCAATATGTGCCCATGCAGTTTAAAAAGGTAGTGGAGGTGTTTGCTATCGTACTCATTCCCGTTACCATCGGGATGATTGCAAAAAGTAAAGCACCCGGCTTTGCGCAGCGCATGGACAAGCCGGTAAAGATTTTATCTGCCTTGGTACTGGTGGCAATTATTGTTTCTGTTACCATTCGCGAACGACAAGTTCTGTTGGATTATTCAGCAGAATTGGGTTTACCCATTTTGTTGTTTAATGTGTTGAGCATGGCGGTGGGTTATTATGTGCCTCAATTTTTTAAGATTGAGAAGAAACAAGCCATTGCTATAGGTATGGAGATTGGTATCCACAATGGCACACTCGCCATTTATATAGCCTTAAATGTGTTGAATAACTCTGCCATGTCGGTGCCGCCCGCCATTTATAGTTTGCTGATGTTTTTCACAGCAGCCATCTTTGGTTTCTTGGTCAGTATGAATAAGAAATAACACATGTTTCCTACACCTAGGTGTAGGAAACATTTTTACGGAGTATTTACTTCGTTATAAGGTTCTGTAGAAGCATCTGTCCAACTCATTGGATAGTTCTTGTCAAGAAACTCAAGTGAATCCGTTGTGAGATACAAAGGCTTGAAGGTATCAATCATGACAGCCAACTCGTGTGTCTCCTTCGCTCCAATACTTTTCTCTACAGTGCCCGGATGAGGACCGTGTGGGAGTCCGCCAGGATGTAGTGTAAAAGATCCACGTTCAATCCCTCTGCGACTCATAAAGTTTCCTTCGGCATAATACAACACCTCATCGCTATCAATGTTGCTGTGATTGTATGGGGCCGGAATTGCCTGTGGATGATAGTCAAACAAACGAGGCACAAAGGAGCAGATTACAAAATTGCGTGCTTGAAAAGTTTGATGTACCGGAGGCGGTTGATGAATGCGGCCGGTGATGGGTTCAAAGTCATGGATGGAAAAAGCATACGGCCATAAAAATCCATCCCATCCTACCAAATCCAACGGACTGTAGTCGTACATATAATGATGCAGATAGCCCTGCTTCTTTATCTTCATTAGAAAATCACCCTTGCTTCTATCTGTAATCAATTCGTGTGGGGGGCGAATGTCGCGCTCACAAAATGGTGAGTGTTCTAGTAATTGACCCAACTCATTGCGGTAGCGATTGGGTGTTTCAATTGGAGACGCAGATTCAACAATCAACAAACGCAGTGGTCCTTCTTCAAATTCTAGTTTGTAGATAACCGTGCGTGGAATCACTACATAGTCACCTTGTCTGATTTCAAGCTTACCGAATTGTGAAATCAACACACCTTTTCCATCGTGTATGTAAATCACTTCATCACCTTCCGCATTTGTATAGAAGTAATCCATTTTACGCTGCTTGGGCGAGCAAATGGAAATGGAGCAGTCGTTGTTCATGAGCAGCACTTTGCGTGCCCCCAAAAAGTCATCGCCCGTGGTGGTGACTTTCGAAGTATTTAAATGTGTTTGGCGTAAGCTATAGTCATCAATTCGCTTGGCTCCATAGGGCTCTTGTTTGATGATACCTTTAATACGCGTGGGCGCATTGATGTGGTACAGGTTGGAGTAGATGTTTGAGAACCCTTCCGAACTTACTAATTCTTCTTTATACAAGCTGCCATCGGGTTGGCGAAATTGCGTATGCCGTTTGGGAGGTATGCTGCCAAGTTTGTGATAGTACATAAATTGATTCTTTGAAAAATCGAAGTTACAAAAAGTACGCTAATCTGTTGCCGGAGCCGGGGCTTGATTCCGGACTAATCCGATCGTCATGATGAGGCTGGTGAGAATGATAACCAAAAGCATGGTACCTTCTCCGACTCCTGGAATTCTTTCTGAAGCAGGTATGCTCAAAAATAATAGAATACTGATAAGCCCACGAGGGGATAGTAATAGCTCGGTGAGGCTTGCCGTCTTAAGAAACAAGCGGTGATAGGTGAAACGCGACAGGTAGATGAGCAGTACAATAGCACCCCCTGTAATAAGTACGGAGTGGTGAACGAGCGAAAACACATCGATGCTAATACCAAAGATGAGGAAGAAAAAGGTACGAACTAAAAAGGCTGATTCGCCAGACAACAGATGCATTTGCTCCAAATCCTGCAGGTAGTTTTTGTACATGAATTTTCTTTGAAAGAAGGGGACTCGAATCAAATGCGCATTGCTGAGGAATAAGCCAAAGACTAACACGATAATAAGTGACGATAGGTGATATACTTTACCAAAGGCGTACACCAGCACCAGCACCGATATGACCAGAAAGAATTTTAGTTTATGAGTAATGCGTGAAAGCAGGTAGAGGAGTCCTATACAAAACACGGCTGCTAATAAGGTGATCAGAATAGTTTCGCCAATCAAAGAAGTGAAGGAGCGTACTCCATAGGAGGTGTTCATCACTGCAAAGTTAAAGAGCATGATTCCAAAAATATCGGACATAGAAGACTCGTAAACGATAAACTCTTTTCGTTCAGGATCTAGCACACTGGCTGAGGGGATGGCAATGGCAGAACTGATGATGCTAAACGGAATGGCGTTGATAAAACAGAGCCGTAAGGAAGCATCTGTATAAAAATATAAAAAGCCGGTAATGGCAAAAGTAGTAGCGAGCAAAACAAAAAAAGCTGAAGCAACGGACTTTCGGATAAGTTGCTTTTTGTCCCCGGAAAGCTTCAGTTCGAGAGAGCCTTCTAAGACAATTAAGATAAGACCGACAGTTCCTAAGAGTGGTAAAATGCGTTCGAGCGCTACAGTTGAAATATCAAAGTAGCTGGCTGCGTATTGGAGGCCAACACCACTTGCCACTAAAAGAAGGATAGAGGGGATCTTCGATTTGCGGGCAAACAAATCGAAGATGTAAGAAAATATAACTAGCGAACTAAGAACAAGTAAAGGTATTTCAACTTTCATGACACCGTGTAAAGTAGAAATACTTTTTCATATAATAGTTTATAGTTTTTGACGATTTAGTTCAGGCATTCGGTCAAACATTTTAATAGCCTGTAAGAACACTTCGTTGGTTTCGTTAAAGATGGGGAAGAAGCCCTCGTTGCTCCAAATCTTGCGGGCTATTTGAGCCTTCACATGAATTTGAAAAATGCGTTTGCGGTCTTTTAATTCTTTGTAGTCTGGATTCACTTTCGCACGTTTGCCAGCTGCCACCAAATCATTCAGCATAGCGTCAGTCACCACAAATTTAGTGTAGAAGTTTTCCCAGCCCATTTTCTCTAATTCAGCTCGATGCTTGTCGGCATAATCGAAGGTGTATTCATTAATGGCGTTGGATACATACAACTCATTTAAATAATGGCTATTCAAGGTCGTGTCCAGCGACACAAAATAATCAGGCATAATTCCCCCGCCACCGTAGACGGTGCGTCCATTTTGAGTTACATATTTTAAGGAGTCATTAAACTTAATGCTATCCGCATGGAAAAACTCTCCATTGTTATAGCGGCTAATAATATCGCGATCATATTCATCACCGTCTTCATAAGGCTTTTGAATGGAGCGGCCACTGGGTGTGTAGTAGCGTGAAATGGTAAGGCGCATTTCGGCTCCACCATTAAGATTGAAAGTGGTTTGCACAAGACCCTTACCAAACGTTCTGCGCCCCACTACGAGTGCCCTGTCGTTATCCTGCAAAGCTCCGGCTACAATTTCAGAAGCAGAGGCGCTGCCTTCATTTACCAACACAATCAAGTTGCCTTGTTCAAAAGTTCCTTTTGCCGTGGCAAAGGCATCCTGATCGTAACGTCCGGCTTTACCTTTTGTAAACACAATCTTATTGCCGGCTGGTAGAAAATCGTCCAGCATATTAATAGCCATGTCCATGTATCCACCGGGGTTTCCCTGAAGGTCGAGCACCAGTTTTTGCATGCCTTGCTCTTTTAATTTTTTTAGAGCAGCTTCAAATTCCGTATAGGTAGTGGCAGCAAAGCGACTCACTTTTATGTAGCCAATTTCTTTGTCTACCATATAGGCAACGTCTACGGAATAGGTAGGAATTTTGTCACGCACGATGGTGTATTCAAGAGGATTGTTTTCTCCTCTTCGCACAATCGTCACCTTTACTTCCGTGCCACGTGGGCCTTTTAAGTATCGCATAACATCCGCTGTGGTAATGCCAATACCTGCTACAAGAGTGCTGTCTACTTTAACAATTTTATCACCCGACCGGATGCCCAACGCTTCCGAAGGCCCCCCGCTCAGGGGAGTTACTACCGTAATCGTGTCATTAAAAATGTTGAACTCAACCCCGATGCCATCAAAATTGCCGTCTTTGGCAGCAATGTAAACAGAGTGAGGGTCCAGCTTGGTAAGCATGTGTTCAATCGCATCGTCTACCAACTCAGCGGTATTCACCTGATCGACATAGTCCTTTTGGACATAACTTAAGGCCTCCCGAAATTTCTGCACATCCTTGCCAACATCTGTGGAGAAACGGTTATTGTTATTACCAAGCTTTGATCCAATAAAAATACCCACGGCCAGGCCAGTGCATAAGACAAGGGGTAAGAGAATTTGTGATTTCGAATTTCCTATTTCACTCATGATGCAACTATAACGGAAATAATAAGCTAAATGTTGGTGACGCTTGTCATTGTTGTGGGGCCGTTTTACCCCGAACTTGGGACAAAAATGGATATTTTTTTTTGGGTTTGATTTCTATATTTGATAGATAATGAATGCTGTAAGCTGGAAAAATAAGCGTATTGGAGACCTCGTGGAAGAGAGTTATGTTCACGCCTACGTTCTTTTTTGCTTTGGTATTAAGTTTTTCGACTATTCAAGCCTTACCCTCGAGCAGGTTTGTTCAAAAAAAGGACTGCGGGTGGAGCAAATTATTCGCGAACTGGAGTCGCCCAGCCACATTCAAGACGCGGATTTACCCTTGGTGTCTTATCCAATTGATTTAATTCTGGAGTACCTCAAGCACACGCACTTTATTTTCATTAAACATAAGCTTCCCTACATGGCAGGCTTGGTAAAGGACTTTCATGCCAATCATGAACGTTACACCACTATCGAGCGAGACTTAAAGGTGGTTTTTCCTCTTTTTGTGGAGGATTTTATTCATCACATCTACGAGGAGGAGGACACCCTCTTTACTTATATACGCACCCTTGAACGTGCCTCAAAAGGCCAGTATAACACTACGCGCCTTTTTTATATGTTAGAGAAAAACTCCTTGCAAAAATTTGCTTCAGAACACGAGTCCCATGATGATGAGATGATGGGGATACGGAAGATTACGAACAACTACTCGACTGATGCCTCTACACCCCTGCATATACGCGTTATGTACAACGAACTCAAGTCCTTCGAGCAAAGTCTGATGGTACACGCGAGGATTGAGAATGAAATTCTTTTTCCGAAGGCCATGACCCTGGAAAGCAAAGTAAAGAGTCTTTACTTTGAACGAGCAAAGTGGAATTAACCCTACTTTTTCCTTCCGTTATAAGCCTTCTTACTTTCAGGTAGGTTACGGCCAAAAATGAAATTAAGTCCGGCTCTCACATTTAAGTACTGGGTATTACTTGCAAACTTGTTAAAGTCTCCATTGATCAAGTGAGACGTTGGTATTCTCAAGAGATTATCACCCGCCAGGTAAAACTGAAAGGGAGTGAGATTTAGATTTACCCCCAAACCAAAATTGCCAAAGGTTCTGTTAATGGCTGTGTAGGTAACAGAAGCCCCTGCTACTCGTCCAAACTCTTTATGAACGGAGGTAGAAAATCCGGGATAGAATCGACCCTGATACTTTTCAAAAAACAACAAGGCGCCAAAAGTGGTTTTGGCTTTCCAGGCATAACTGGCAGTTAAGTACATTTTTCCTGGGAGGGGTGTGCGGTAACTACCAATAGTACTTTCTTGCAATTCAAACTTTGCTTCAATGGAGTCCATTTCTGCATCCATATAATCTTCATCGCCATCTAAAATTTTCTGAAGATTGATTCCTTCAAAGGTGTGGTTAGCTTCCTCTGGATCCAGGGTATAGCCATAGGTATCGTTCCTCCAATTAATGGCTCCCAGATCTAGTAAGCTGGCGCCTACCGTTAATTCTTTTGTTAATTTAAGAGTTGCTCCAAGGTCTACGGCAAGTCCTTTGTTCTTCAGGTAATTCTTATAATCCTTAGAGATTTCAACTTCATCCATACTTTGAATGCCAGAGGTTTTCACATTCACCTGCGCACTCATGGTAGTTGCATAGTTTTCATCTAGCGACATATTGATCTCTGTATTTTCTGTAGTAACATTAAAGACACCGCGCAACAGTTTAATCCTTCCGCCAAGGGTTAGTTTATCGGTGAGCACATAAGAGGCACCGGCAGCAAATTCAAGATAGGCTTGCCCATTTACCTGAGGGGCGAAGGAAGAGGTACCGTTGACAAAGGCTGCATTCCCATTCGAAAAAATAGTGATGAGATCCTTCGGAATCATTTCTTGTGTGTGTGCTTTATTAGTAATGTAAGTATTCAGGTACAAGCGTTTACTGGCCTGTATGCCCAAACGAAAAATCTCCACGTCCGAAGCAGCTGTTATATAATTCTTATCCTTTAATTTCTTTTGAAAATCGCCCAGGTTTACAACCAGTGAATCCCCTTGTGTAGAAACCAGATCGCTGTAGGAAAAGCTGCTATTAGAATAATGTGTATGTGCAGAGGCCACACTAAATACGAAACGATAATTTGGGACAAAGGCAGGGTTATAGTTTGAGAATTGGGCCACTCCACTCATCGTATACATGGTGGTTTCTGGTTGGGCGATAACCAGCTGTGAGGTAAGTAAAAATAGAGTGAGAAGTATTTTATTCATGGGAAGAGAAGGTCGGAGGTCATTCTTTACTAGGGTCTGATCATAGGTCAACGTTGAGTTTGAGCTTGGCCTGGAGTCCTAGCTTGATGCTTAATTTATCAGAAGCACGAAATTTTACATCTTTAGGATTATCAGCAGTCTGCATGCGAGAAGTAATGATGATTTTTTTTGCTTCGAAAAGCTTGTTGATTTTTTTATCACTGATTTTAATCTCCTCATCAAATTCTCCGGGACGAGTAGGATTTCCATTGAGATCTGTTTGGGCCCCCACGATTAGCGTGTTGGCCCCGTTGCTGGTATCCAGCAACGAGTCAATCACTATATCCTTGGCATCGAGTAAATACAACTGAAGGGTAGCATCAAGCGGTAGTTCATTGATGGCGTTTACTTTTATAAGGGCTTCGTCAATTTCAGAAGACTCTAAATCGGAAAGATCGAGATCCAGCGTATCACTGATGACAATGTTAGAAGCATGACCAATAAAGGGTACTTCAATACTCATTCTAACACTCAACTCGGAATCGCTTTCACAAAAGTTATTGCCATCTGTTTGTCCTTCATTAATAACTGCCCTTACTCTATAGTAGAATTCTGTTGGAGCGAAGTTTAATAATTCGTTTGCATTGGTAACCATCACAGCAGTGAAGGCAGAGTCGCCCCGGATTTCAGGAACACTGGCCGCAATAGGACTATTGGGGTCAATTTCAAGATCAAGGCTTGCTGTACTGTTTCTGGCTTCTAGGGCATCAAAGAAAACGGTAATCGGGATTCCGTACTCGTTTATTACTACAAAAGA
>LNEN01000098.1 GCA_001464155.1 Cytophagales bacterium Ga0077538
TTTCATAAGGGACTTTAGGTTCTCGCGTGAAGACAATGAAGTGATGAGGTTACTTTTTGTTAAGGCTCATCTATTCTCTTGAGGATTACGTCTCTTCGCCCGCCTTCGCTGAGGTTACGAGCAAGTATGTTCGCAATGACGAATTTAGTATTTGTGTGTTATATTAAAGACATGGTTGTCTTTACGTTAAGACGATTCCCTAGGCACTGCTTACATGGGTATGTAAAACAAAAGCCAGCGGATTCGCTGGCTTTTGTTAATACAATCGCTAATTGGTTATCTATTGATTTGGTTGCTCAATCGTGATCTTCTGCGGCTTTTCATACCCAAACAACTCGTCTAGACTAAGTTCCTGTACCTTGCCATACTTTTGAAGATCTTTAAAATTCAGTTTTTCTTTATTTCCCACCAATACTACGTTGTACTTGGCATTCTTTAAATATTGCTCCTGAAATTTCTGTACATCATCCAACGTAAAGTTTTGCACTTCTTCATAAACATCTTTTCGAACGTCATAGGTCAATCCCTTGCGTTGTGCTGATAAATAATTGAAGAGAATATTTGTTTTTGTAATGCGCTCACTTTCCAAACGGTTCATCAAAGCACTTTTTGCCACAGCAAAGCCACTTTCAGTACGCGGGAAATCATGGATCAATCCATTGAGTCCCTTCATAGCTTCTGCCTGCTTGTCCGCTTGCGTCCCCACGTAGCCATAGAAGTAATCATGATCGCTTGGTTTATCAGCCGATCCATAATAGGCAAACGCAGAATAGGCTAAGCCTTGTGCTTCTCTTAATTCCTGGAAAATTGGAGAGCTCATGTTTCCATCAAAGTATTCGTTGAAGATGCGACTGGCCGGAATGCGTTTTGTATCAAAAGCTGGCCCTTTGGTTAAGAACATGATCTCAGCCTGCACCATGTCGTAGTTAGTCCAGTAAACGGATTGATCTTTAACATCCAGCATGCTAAAAGTAACAGGAGCGGGGGCTGGCTTTAATTGCTCGGGTAAGACGTGCAGTTGGTTGAGGGAAGACACTACATCTTGCAGCGGTTTCGGCCCATAGTATAAAACCTTGTGCTCAGTTTGGGTAAACCCTTTTATCAATGTGGTAAGTTCTTCTGCTTTTAAAGAACGCAGTTGACTGTTCGATACCACATTGGTAAAGGCTGAATTAGGTCCATACAAACCATAGCTCAACAAGCCTTCATACAAAATGGCAAACTTATCTTTCTTTATGTCATCGCGCTTTTTAAAGATGCCATCAATCATTTTCTTCAGCGCTTCTTCATCTGGTTGTGGATCGGCCAGCAGTTTCTCAAAGAGTGCTACCGCTTTATCCATGTTTTCACTCAAACCACTCAGGTAAATGTAGGTTTGATCTTCTGCTGCAAACACACCCAAACTACAGCCGATCTTGTAGAGCTCTTTCTTAAATTCCTCTGCACTCATTTCGGATGTACCCAAATACTCCAGGTATTCGATTGCGATTTTTAACACGGGATCGTGATTGGTGCCAACTTCTGACAGGTAATAAAGTGTGAACAACTCGTTTTCTTTGTTGGGACTGTACAGCACCTCTACACCTTTATTCATGACTTGCTTTTGCACATCTTTTTCATAATCGAGAAAGACAGGCCTTAATTTTTCAGGTTTGCTGGCAAGTAATTCTTCATGAAACGGTGATTTGGATTCTTTGTTGAGTGTTACGCGCGTAATCTCCGGCTTGCTGACTTTTTTGGTATTCGGATCTTTGCCATTGCGCTTGTAGATTACTGCATAATTATTACCATAGTGTTCGTTCGCAAATTTTACGATGTCTTCTTTGGTGAATTGACGTAGAGATTCAGTGCCCCCAATATAATCGGCCCACGGCATGCCATTGGTGAAGGCGGTAACCATATCATTAGAGCGGGACCAATTGTATTCCGATTGTTGAATGCTGCTTTTCTTTAGATCATTGATAACCGCGTCTATCAACCAGTCATCAAACTCTCCTTTCTTCACTAATTCAATTTGGCTGAGGATGGCATCCCGTACTTCTTGTAAGGTTTGTCCTTCGCGTGGTTTGGCTTGAAAAGTATGAATGGAATAGTCATTCATATAATTGACAAAGCTGTAGGGCTCCAATACTACTTGCTTCTGTTTCAGGTTTAAGTCAATGAGTCCCGCTTGGGAGTTGGAGAGCATGTTATCGACAAGGCGAAGGAGTCGGTACTCTTCCGAATTGCGGCCATCAAAGCGAAACCCAATATTTACCCATTCTGCATCGGGGCCATATACTTCGCGCACCACAGGTGCTGCAATAGGATCTTCCTGAACTTTGGTCCATTGAGGCAGCGCATTATTAGGTTCCCAATCGCTAAAATACTTATCAATAAGGGCAATGGTCTTATCATAATCCAGATCGCCACTCAAACAAATGGCCACATTGTTGGGCCGGTAATAGGTTTCAAAATAGTTCTTGATGTTGGTAATGGAAGGATTTTTTAAATGATCAATTGTTCCAATCACTGTTTGTGTACCGTAAGGATGTTTTTCGAAGATGGCTTCATACATAGCCTCGAATGTTTTCCAATAGTCATTATCGAGACTTCTGTTTTTTTCTTCGTACACGGTCTCCAGCTCTGTGTGAAAGAGACGCGGAACAATGGTTCGGAAGCGGTTGGATTCAATCTTCAACCAGTTTTCGAGTTGGTTGGCAGGTACATCATTAATATAGACTGTTCTGTCCTCCGTTGTATATGCATTGGTACCACGAGCTCCGATTTCGGAAACCATCTTATCGTATTCATTGGCAATGGCCAACTTGGAAGCTTCGTTGGAAACCTGATCGATGAGTTTGTAGTAGTTTTTTCGTTCAATCGAATCGGTTAACGTACGATAGTGTTCAAACATGGTTTCAATACTATCCAACAACACTTTTTCCTTTTCCCAATCCAAGGTGCCAAAGCTACTGGTGCCTTTAAACATGATGTGCTCAAGGTAATGAGCAAGGCCAGTGGTTTCTGCCGGGTCATTTTTGCCTCCGGCCTTTACTGCAATTTGCGTTTGAAGGCGCGGTTCTGCTGCATACTGACTAAGGTATACTTTTAGACCATTTTTGAGGGTGTACGTTCTTACCTTAAGCGGATCGTTCTCAACATACTCATAGGTGTAGCCATTGCTTTCACCTGTTTTGGTTTGAAATTTATCCGGAGAAGAACAGGACAGTCCTAGTAAAAGGACGATGCATAACGAGAGGGTTGCACGATTCATACGAGAGGGTTTTAGTGGAAAATGAAATTACTAAATCTTGTCAATACTACCTATACCCTAAGAGGGTGAGGCGCAGGATGAAAAACGCTGAAAAGAAACCGTTATTTTGTGACCTTCTGCTTTCTGTTGGCTTCTGGTAAAAATGAATGGTAAAGGATAAGCTAAAAAGATCCTGATGGCATGAATATCCAGTGCTCAATAAACTTACAGTCAGGATTTCTTTGATAAATCTTCTTCTCTAGTATATTTGTCGGCTTCGGTAATGTATTTGTAGTTGCTAATAGTATTTTTTAATCAATCAAGTGTGCATGATTCGTAATATTTTCTCACTGTCATTATCCTTCTTAATTACCATCTCTGTTCAGGCCCAGCAAGATTCCTTGTTGACCGTTGTTGAACAGGAATTAAAACGCGAGATGAAAGCGTTTTCTGAATTTCCGCAGGGTCCTTATTTTTTGGCGTACCGCATCAATGACGTGGAAATAGCGTCTCTGGGCTCTTCTTTTGGTAGCCTGACAAGCCAGTACCGAGATCGTGCGCGGTTGCTGGTAACGGATGTAAAGGTCGGTGACTACCAGTTCGACAATACCCATACCATGGAAAATATGGATGATATGCCCTATGATGAAATGATGGGAAGTGGTGGAGTTGCTGAATTGCCCTACGACAATCGTGCTGAAGCCATACAGGTTTTGCTATGGCAACAAACACAAAATGCCTACCGCGCTTCTTTAAGTATGTTGAAGGCTTTAAAAAATTCTTCTCAGCAAAATAAGCCGACCACAGTAGCTGATTTTTCTAAAGAAAAGCCAGAGGTATCTATAGACAAGCCATTGGTACGCTTTGCTGACTTTTATGATAAAGCGCAATGGGAAGAACGTATTAAGAAATACAGCGCTCCCTTTTTGACGAATGAGGCTATTGTAGAGGGCGATGCTTCCTTAGAGGTAGGGACTGAACGTAAATATTATGTTTCTTCAGAAGGAAGCCGCATTGTTCAAAACAGAACCTATGCACACTTAACCATCAATGCGGCCATTCGGGCAGACGATGGTGATATTGTTCCACTGCATACTTCTTTTTATGCTGAACATCCTTCTCAGTTGCCGAACGAGGAAGACGTAATGAAGGCCGTGTCTGCTATGTTAGTAACACTGGGGAAATTGAAGACGGCTCCCTTGGCTGAACCCTATACAGGGCCTGCAATTCTCCACGCGAAAACAGCGGGTGTCTTTTTCCATGAAATATTTGGACACCGTGTAGAAGGCCATCGCTTAAAACATAATTCAGACGGTCAAACATTTAAAGGAAAAGTCAATGAGTTTGTGTTGCCTTCTTCGGTCAGTATTGTTTTCGATCCTACCCGGAAGGAGTTTAATGGACAAGCACTTAACGGTCATTATTTGTACGATGATGAAGGGGTAAAGGCTCGCCCAGTTACAGTGGTGGAGAAAGGAATGTTGAAATCCTTTTTGATGTCGCGAACACCGATTGAGAATTTCGCTCAATCAAACGGTCATGGCAGGGCAGAGGCAGGGGCAGAAGTGGTCGCGCGCCAATCCAACCTTCTCATTACAAACGAAAAGCCTGTAAAAATGGGTGACTTGCGGAAGATGTTGATCGCAGAATGTAAAAAACAGAAGAAGCCATACGGCTATCTGTTCATGGATGTAGTCGGTGGCTTTACCACCACTGATCGTTATATGCCCAATGCATTTAATATTTTCCCGACAGAAGTATACCGCATTTATGCAGATGGAAGACCGGATGAATTAGTAAGAGGTGTGGACCTGATTGGAACACCACTGGCTATGTTTGCTGAAATAAAAGCTACCGATGATCAAGCTGAGGTGTTTACGGGTTTCTGTGGGGCGGAGTCGGGAAGTGTTCCAGTCAGTGCTACTTCTCCCTCTTTATTTGTGAAACGCATCGAAACACAAAAGAAGCCTGTTGTGCAGGTCGATAAACCACTTGTAGTAAAACCAGCCGCTACTCAATAATTTTTTCGTTATGACATTTTTGAAACGTTTCTTACTCTTCATTTTTCTTTGTCCAACGGCCGTTGGAATGGCGCAAGAGAACCTCCTGGGAGAGGTGATGCTTCGCGCTATGAAGGATGAGCTGGATCAAAACAAACAAGCGCTACAACTGCAAGGTTTTGATAAGCCCTTCTTCATCTTATACCGCGTAGTGGATCAAAAGAATTATTTCATATCTGCCATGCTGGGGTCGTTGGTGAAATCATCCGAAGTACCTTCGCGCAATAAGAATAACGTACGCATATTGGTTGGTGATTATGCTTTTAATGATGAGAGCCTGGAAGACGACTTATACAGCTCGCCTACAGCACATGAAATCAATCTTCCGCTAGAGGATGATTATTACGGTATACGAAGAGCTTTTTGGTCGACCACTGATAATGTATACCGAAGTGCGGCCAGGCATTTCAAGAAGCATCAGGAAACACTAAAAGAAACCGGTAAGTCCCTACAAGAAATTCCGCATCGTTCTTTTGCGAAGGCGCCTGCTGTGACACTTCAAAAATCCTTAAACACCACACCTTTTGAAAAAGAGAAGTGGGAGGGTATAACCAGAAAACTTTCTGCCCTCTTTCTGGATCATCCCGGTATTGAAAATTCTGTTGTGATGATTCAATATGTAGAAGGATATGAATACACGGTTACCTCTGAAGGAACCTTAACGAAAATTCCGTTTTCACTGGCTAAATTTTTGGCGGTGGCACAAAGTAAAAATGCAAAGGGTGAATTTGCCTTGGAGCAAGTGGAACACATCACGCGTTTTCACCATCAACTGCCCAGCGAGCAACAATTAAGTATGGAGATCACCAAGATGCTGGAGGGGATGGAAGAGCAATCGAAATTGCCTGCACTGGATGAAGAGTATACGGGACCTGTACTCTTGTTGGGACCTTCAGTAGCAACTGTTTTTTCCTCTACACTATTGGGAGGCAGAGAAAGCCTGATGGCCAGTGACAATATCCGAAAACTAAGTGGGTATCAATTTGATAACGATTCTTATTCTCTGGAGGGTAAAATTGGGAAAAGTATTCTTCATGAAAGTCTTACGGTAAAGGCAAAACCACAACTTTCGACTTTTAACAACATTGACTTGCTTGGTAGTTTTGAGATGGATGATGAAGGTATTGTACCTCCGGCTGAGTTGACATTGGTCGAAAAGGGAATTTTGAAAAATTTGATGAATAACCGAACCTTGACTAGCGAGCAGCAGTCAGCGAACGGTTTGGGATCTGGTCCGGGAGTGTTGGAAGTGATGCTGGAGATGAAGGATTCAGAGGCTACGCTTAAAGCTAAGCTACTGGCGCACGCTAAGAAGGAGGGACTTGACTATGCAATCATTGTTCGAGAAGAGGCTGGTATCCGTCAGGGCCTATTGAATGTGTATAAAGTTTTTGTGGATGACGGACGTGAAGAAATGTTTCGGTATGCTATGTTAAATCCTGGAAATTTTAAAACACTGAAAAAAATCCTAGGCGCTACGTCCAACTATCAAGCACATAACATAGGAATGGGTGGTGGTGGCTATGGAATGGAGCCCACCATGCTTTCTCTGATTGTGCCTGCAGGTCTTTTGGTGGAAGAAATGTCGTTGCAACCGTTGCGGATGCCCTCTCTGCAGCAAGAGGAATACGTAAAGAGTCCGTTGCTTGATAAATAGTGCATCCTAGCCTTACACTGAGATGATACAAGTGCTGCGTAACAGTCCTGCCACCTTTGGGCTTGCGCTTATGAATGTAGCAGCCTTCGGGCTCTGCTATCTATGGATTGGTACACTGGAGACAGAAGCGTGGTGGTTGGGGTTATTATCCTTTGGTGCTCAATTCAACCCCTACACACTCGATAAGGAGCCCTATAGATTATTTACACACCTATTTTTGCATGGAGATATTTTGCACTTGCTGCTAAATGTTTACGGCCTCTATGCAGTGGGTAGCTCGTTAGAACTAATCACAGGAACTAAAAAATTTCTCTTTCTCTACTTCTTAAGTGGCTTGGCAGGAGGCTTGGCTAGTGCGTACACAGGCCTTTTTACAATTGGAGTGGGTGCTTCAGGAGCCATCTTTGGCTTGTTTGGTTTTTCATTGATAGTTGATTTGTCGCTCAACAAAAAAGAAGGCAAACCACTGCTTCCTATTTTTCTCAATTTCTTTGTCTTTATCATTATCAATCTGGCCTTGGCGAAATCCATGAAGGCAGATAGTGCAGCCCATGCGGGAGGACTTATCATTGGCCTGTTAATGGGTCTCTTTTCTATTCGTGATGAGTCGTTTTCAAAAATCAGAGTTGAATTTGCGATTCTATTTTTATTATTGATGGTCTATGCGGTATTACCTCGATATCAAGTTCAGTACTATCAATTTTTTCAACATCTCTTAGCGGCAGAGAGACAAGAATCGGGAGAGCGCCTGCGAAATCTCGAGGATGAGGAATATAAGGTCCTATTTAAAACGCAGCTAAAGGAATGGGATAGTGTTCGCCAGGAGTTGAATGCACTCCCCTTTGTACCAGAGCCCTTGGCACGCGATACGTTTAAGTTAAGAAAGTATATAGCCCTCCGGAAAAAATTGAATCAGTACAGGCTTACTATGTTAGAACGTGAGTCCTATGTTTATGTTGACAGCATTGATCACGCACAAGAATTGACTCAAGAGTTATTCCCCTTAGAATATAACCTGGCTTTTGAACAAGCAAGGCAAATCGACACGATAGCAGCCCCCGAACCCTTGCCGATGACCGAAGTCTGGTATGATGAGGAATGGAAAGAAAGACCCTCACCACCCGGCTCGTTTTATCGAATTGGCCACCGGGATTCGTTAGGACGATGGCAGGGACGCGTCTACGATTTCTATAATAATGGGAAAGTCCAAATGAAAGGAAGTTATACGGACAACAAACACGATGGTATTTTTTTGTATTACACGAAGCACAATACGTACGAATCGGCTGGACGGTATGAGCTGGGCAGAAGGGTTGGAAAGTGGGAGAACTATCATCCGAATGGTCAGTTGCAATCGGAAGTATATTTTCAAGATCGTTATTTTGTAAAGAATGTATGGGATAGTCTCGGTAAACAGTTGGTGGAAAACGGACATGGCGTGGCGACCACCTATTATCCAACTGGTGTTGTCAAAGAGGAAGGTGCATACAGGGATGGTTATCAGGAAGGGTATTGGTACGGAAGATTTGAAAATGGCGATTTGTATTTTGAGGAAAATTTCTTTCAGGGAATATTAGAAAGAGGTCGTTCGTTCAGCAGAACAGGTGCTGAATTTAATTATGATGGAAGCAGTGTATATCCCATTCCAGCCTCAGGGGCAACTGCTTTTGAGAAGTACTTGAATAAGCAAGTGTTACAGATTCAGGCGGACACCACAGGTACAGTTCAGTTATCATTTCGTGTGACACAAACAGGGAAGCTTGCAGATTTTATGGTAGAACGATCGTTAACTAAGCAGCTGGATAGTGTAGCCATTAACATCATACGCCAAGGTCCGGCTTGGATACCGGCCAAAGAACATGGTCAAATCCCCCGCGATGGCTTTACTTTTGTAGAGCTGACTTTTCAAGCACAGACTAAAGAGTGATCAAATTCCATTAAAGAAGTTTGTAAAAACCCAACATTGAGTACCATTTGTGTTTTCATCGTTTAGAAAGTACTTCTCTTGTGCCAGGTACTTTAAATACCTGAAATACAGTAGCTGCTTATAGAATCAAGGAGAGTCCTATTGACTAAAAAAGGTCACTCGAGCGGATTCACAAGATGTTCCTTATCCTTTCGTTTAGGAGAAATCTCTATTTTTACAGAACACATTTTTTTGTGAAACCCTATTACCATATTCTTCAACCGGCTTATTTAACAGGCATACAGGTAGACCAGCTATTGGCGTTGGGGTGGTATCGCATGCACCAGGAAAATGTATCGGGTGCATTGGTTGCGCTATGCATTGGATGAACTTCAGCCTCATGCTTCGCATAGGAGGATTCGTCAACGAACAAAGCATTTCACGCATACGATAGAAAACTTTGTGATGCGAGAGGAACATCAGGTACTGCACAAACGCTACCGCAATGCAATTGATTTTGAAGGTGCTCCCAGCATCACCGATTGCCTGTTTGGGGGAGAAGAGATTATCCCTTCTATCTTTAGTACAAAAACAGTTTCCATATACGAGGGTGAGAGCCTGATTGCAGCTGGCTATTTTGATGTAGGAGAAAAAAGTGCGGCCTCCATCCTTCATTTTTTTGACCCGGACTATAAGCGTTTCAGTCTGGGTAAATATTTGATATTGCTCACGCTCGATTACTTACGCGATCATGGGTATCAATTTTATTATCCGGGCTATGTGGAGTATTTTGATCCCATCGCAGTGGAGTGGCGCTATTTTGAAGAACGCATTTTGAATGCCTGATTTTAGTATCTTCGATAGATGAAAGCCTTGCAAATTCCTTTCGTATGTATCGTTATCACTTTTCTGTTTTCCTGCAGGAGAGAAGAATCGCCCCAGTCCATTCCTGATTCACCGCTGCGCACGCAGCTCATTCAGGTTCCAATGGCGAGACAAGCGACTCACTATACCTGTGGTGTGGCTGCGTTACAGTCCGTACTTCATTATTATGGAGATGATTGGAGGCAAGATAAATTGGCGCTGGCTGTAAAAGCCGATTCAGCTAATGGCACGAATTACCGGAACATGATACGCTTGTGTGACAGCTTGGGTTATACCACTAAAGTACACACCAACCTTAGTCTTGATTCTTTAAAAGTATTTATTGATGGGGGCTTCCCTATGATCCTTGCCATACAGGCCTGGGCGGAGTCGCCTGAAAAATATGCTGAAGAATGGAACAGTGGTCACTATGTAGTCTGCATTGGCTACGATCCTGAAAAGTTTTACTTTATGGATCCTTCTACCATTGGCAATTATACGTTTATACCTGTGAACGAATTTGTGGATCGTTGGCACGACATCGACCAGGAAGGAATCAAGCTGTATAATTTTGCCTTGCAAATTTCAAAGCCCACACCCTCCTATAAGGCAGAGGATATTTTAAAAATGCATTGATAGATTAGGAAGGAGAAGTAAGAAAAGATTTTAGTTCTAAGTCTTTTCCAGAAGCATGGGCAACTCTATAGTTACTGTACTGCCTTGTGCGTAGGTACTCGCAAAGTGAAAGGTTCCATTCAGTTTTTCGATTGCCTTTTTCACAATATAAAGACCAAGTCCATTCCCATTCGATTGAGTACTACCACGGAAAAACATATCCGTTACGCGGTCAATATATTCGGGCTCAATGCCAATGCCATTGTCCTCAATACGAACTTGTATGCCCTCTTCCATCAGTTGCCCTGTAATGGAGATCGCGGGGTTCAGTGGATTTCTAAACCGTATAGAGTTTTCAATAACATTTTCGAGTACAATTTTTAAAAGCGAAGGGTACGTCTCTATTGTAAGGTGCTCAGGAATTTGGATTTCTACCTTAACACCAGTCTCACGAAGTTCCAGGTTGAAGTGATGACAAGAATCCTCTACCGCTTTACGAATCGAAACCTTTTTACTGGTGAGGTGTTCCATGCCCACTTCGCTGATGGACTGCAGCTTAAAGATCATGCGGTCCAGGTTAATGGCAGTCTCTTTTACCTTTCGAAATAAGTCGAGCGCCACTTCATCTTTTACCATAATGTTAGCCACTTCGGCCAGCCCCATAAAGGTGGTAAGGGGTCTTCTAAAATCGTGCGAAGAGCGATAGAAGAAAGTATCCAACTCCTGATAAGCTTGTGCAAGGGCTTTCGTACGCTCATGCACTTTTGCTTCTAAATTATGATTGAGGGTTGTGATGAGTTGATTGCTTTCGGTTAACTCTTCCGATTGTGCTTGAACTTCCTCACTTCGCTCCTGTAGCTCCCTATTCAATTTTCGGAACTTCGTGTAGGAGTAATAGGCGAGATACAATAAAGCTGCCAGCACCACTAAACCAAAAATGACCGCAGCAATGATAATGCGCTGCTTGTTAATCTCTGATTGTTGCAATTGAATTTGGTCTTGTTGTAATTGAATCTCTTGTTTTTGCTTGTCGACCTGATAATAGGCTTGCAGACTTAAAATCCTATCGGTCATTGCCGTGTTGTCTAACGAATCCTTTAGGTGTTCGTACTGCTTGTAAAGTTGTAACGCTTCATGATCTCGCCCCTGCGCCATTCGAATGTCTCTTTTGCTTTTATAGATATCAAGCAGCAATCTTTTGGCATCACGGGTTTTTCCCAACTCATTTAGGTTGGTTTTTTGCTCTGCTTTCTTGAGGTACTTTTCTGCTTCTCCTAATTGGTTCAAGCCTACGTGCGCCTTAGCAAGTCGTAAATAATTCCAGGCTAGGATCATAGTGTCTTGTAAAGAATCAGAAATGACAATGCTTCTCTCAAGATTGCGTAAGGCTTCCGGGTATCGTTTTAGCTGCATAAAGGTGGTGCTCATGTTTCCTAGTATATGCGATTCACCCAACGCATCTCCCAACTTCTTACGTACGGCCAAGGCTCGGTTAAAATGCAGAAGAGCATCAGTCTGCTGTTCCTGTTTACTATACACGCTACCCAAAATATTTTCAGCGGCAGCTTCTTCTGATAAAAAATTATTTCGTTTCGATTCTGTCAGCGCTTGTTGCGCGGTTTCCAAAGCAAGCGTAAGTTGGTTGGACGCATTATAATTCCATGCCAATACAATCATTGCTCTTACTTCTTCGTTTTTGAAGTTCTTTTCTTTACACAGTTCAAGGGCCTCAAAACACTTTTTAGTACTCAGATCATAGTTCCCCAATTCCTCCAGCATGTTGGCCAAATCAATGGTGACACTGGCATAACTCACAAGGTTTCCGGTTCGCTGATAATAATCTGTGATATTGTTCAACAGGAGAAGGGCTTGGGTAAAAGCACCCTGATTGAAAAGGATAATTGCTTTTTGATATTGAATATCGATTTGAAGTTCAGGCAGAATGCTAACGGTGTCAATTTTTTCTGCCTCTTCTATATATCGGATTGCATTGTTATAATCCGAATGGTTGGAATAGTATTGAGAGAGGAGAACGAGAATGTCTGTATACAGTACTCGGTCGTTAAAGCGCTTCCGAATTTCGTATGACTTAAGTAGATAGGTGAGCTGCTCATTGGGTTTTGCTCTCAGCTTATAAAGCTGACTTAAATTTCGATATAGAACAGAGAGTTCTGCTGGGT
Source organism: Cytophagales bacterium Ga0077538 (assembly GCA_001464155.1). Lineage (GTDB taxonomy): Bacteria > Bacteroidota > Bacteroidia > Cytophagales > Cyclobacteriaceae > Chryseotalea. The sequence goes on from LNEN01000098.1 coordinate 12,518, forward strand.
AAAGACTGTCCTTAAGCACTGTGTAAGCTTCATGGTACCAATAGAAGGAGGAATCATATTTTCCGGTAATCCGATAAATGTTTCCAAGTTGGGTGAGTCCATAGCCCTCTAGTCCCCGGAGGTTCAGGGCTCTGGCTTGTCTTATTCCTTCGCTGAGTGTGATGAATGATTTTCGCTGATTGCCTTGATAATTTTCACTAATCCCTTTATAAATATGGCCTCGCGCCTGGCCTGTTGAATAGTTTAGCTTATTGGATAGAGCAAGGGCTTCTTCGATGGTTTTATCTGCCATTCGTATATCCACTTGCATTTGTTCGAAGGCCAGAGCATTCAGCGCATCTACTTTTTGAGTACCGGTACTTTTCTTAACAAGCGTTTGTAGACTGTCCAACTGAGTCGTTTGGGCCCAAGCACCTTCCAGGGTAAGTAGAAAGAATAAGAACAACAATCGTCTCATCGTTATAGGGGCTATGCCCTGACTAAGCCAAACAGTCTTTCTATGCTATTTACAGAAGTTCGGTTAATCAATCTACTTTTTCACAAAACTTTCATGTTTCATCGTTTGACCACTTGTGATATTCGGTAAATCAAGGTTTTCAATGGACGCTTCACGTCAGTGTTTTTCTCTACTTTTCATTCCCGGTGCTTGTTGAGAACAAGCAGTTCCCTAGACTAAACAGAAAATAATATCCCCTATGAAACCATTTTACGTACGCTACTTTAGTATCCTGGTCTGTGTGCTCATCAGTGCCTGTGAACCAACTAAGGAAAAAACACCCGACACGTCTTACCTGGAAGAGATAAGCATTCGGCAATTGCAGGAAGGTTATGCAAAAGGAACCTTTACCATTGAGCAGGTAGTGCGTGATTATATGACACGCATTGAGACGCTTGATAAAAGCGGCCCTACCATTAATTCCCTGATCTATATAAACCCAAAGGCACTTGAAGAAGCGCAAGTGCTTGATAAGGAATTAAAGGAAGGTAAACTGCGTGGCCCTCTGCATGGCATTCCGGTAATTTTAAAAGATAATATTGATACGTATGATATGCCCACCACGGCTGGAGCTACCGTGTTGCGAAATTCAATTCCCGTAAAGGATAGTTATATCGCTGATCAACTGCGTAAGGCTGGAGCGATCATTCTGGCGAAAGCAAATTTGAGTGAGTGGGCGAACTTTCGCGGTGACATGTCTTCCAGTGGTTGGAGTGGTGTGGGCGGACAGACTAAAAATCCTTACGTGCTCGATCGTAATCCTTGTGGATCTAGTTCTGGTTCGGGTGCTTCTATTGCGGCAAACCTTGCTGCTTTTGCGATTGGCACAGAGACAAATGGTTCAATTGTGTGTCCCTCTAACAATATTGGATTGGTGGGATTAAAACCCACAGTCGGCCTTCTAAGCCGCAGTGGTATTATTCCAATCTCTTTTACACAAGATACCCCCGGCCCAATGGCTCGTTCTGTAGAAGATGTGGCAATCAGTTTAGGAACGATGGTAGGTGTGGATACGACCGATAACAAAACACTTGCTTCACAAGGAAAGTACCTCACTGATTACACTCCTTTTTTAAAGGCTGACGGTTTGCGAGGAAAACGAATTGGTCTGCTCAAAAATATTTCAGGGTATCATGCCAAGGTCGATACGCTGATGAAACAAACGGTGGCACACCTGAAGAGCCAGGGGGCAGAAGTAGTAGAGATTGATTTTACCTTGGATCGCGCTGCCAATGGCTCGTCTTTCCAGGTGTTGTTGTATGAATTCAAGGATGGCTTGGAAAAGTATTTTGCTGGTTTAGGTGATAAGGTAGCCGTAAAGACATTGCAAGACTTGATTGCTTTTAATAAGCAAGACACTATTGAGCTTCGCTATTTTGATCAACGCTTATTGGAGATTGCTGCTGAGAAGGGCGATCTGCAAAGCAAAGAGTATCAGGAAGCACTGACGCTGATGCTAAAAGCCACCCGCGAAAATGGTATTGATAAAATACTGAAGGAAAATTCATTGGATGCCTTGATGGCGCCTACTGGAGCACCCGCCTGGAAAACTGATTGGATTGATGGTGATCATTTTATTGGAGGAAGTTCTTCGTTAGCAGCCATATCGGGTTACCCCAGTATTACGGTGCCCATGGGTTTTGTAGAGGAATTACCAGTAGGGGTTTCGTTTTTTAGTACGGCCTGGTCAGAGCCGTTGTTGCTGGAGATTGCTTATGGCTATGAGCAAAGTACAAAACATCGCAGAGCACCTAAATTTATTCCGTCTTTATAAGGTAGGGATGTAGCTCCAAAAAAAGCGGATGGAATCAATCGTATTCCATCCGTTTTTTATATCGGGTTAGTTGAGCAAGTGTTGTTTGATAAATTCTATCGTAGCATAAAATTGAAAATCACTATTGTCCTTTTTCCGGAATCCATGTCCTTCATCTTTGGCCATTAAAAACCATACCGTACCACCGTTCTGTTTGATTTTTTCTTTCATTTGAATCGATTCTGTGTAGGGCACACGAGGATCGTTTCCTCCCTGTACAATAAAAAGTGGTTTCTTAATTTTGTCGGTGTGATTTAAGGGCGCTATAGATTCAAAGAAAGCTGCCATTTTGGGGTCGCGCTCATCGCCATATTCTGCTCTTCTCAAATCTCTTCTGTAGGCTTCGGTATTTTTCATAAAGGTGTTGAAATTGGAAATACCCACGACATCCAACGAGCAGCGTATTTTATCGTTATACAAATACGCTACAGCTAAAGTCATATAGCCACCGTAACTTCCACCTGTAATCATAATTCTGTCTTTATCCAGATCAGGCTGTGTAGCAATCCAATCTAGCAACGCACCAATGTCTTTCACAGATTCTTCCCGTTTCATTCCGTTGTCGAGGTCGACAAACGATTTACCATACCCCGTAGAACCTCTGACATTGGGGAATATGATGGAGATACCCATTTCATTGAGGTAGTAATTATTACGTCCTAAAAAAGAAGGTCGCGATTGTCCCTCAGGACCGCCATGAATATTGATGATTACCGGACGTTTTCCTGTAAACTTGGAGGATGCTTTGTATAAATATCCGGAAATGGGTCTTCTATCAAATGACTTCCACGTGATCAGGTTTGGTTCCTGCAGCGTAGATACATCCATACCTCCCAGTTCACTTTCGGTCCAGCGTATAAATTCTTTAGTGTTGGTATTGTATTCAAACACATCTGCGGAAGCACTATATCCAACAAAGGTAAGTCCTATGGATTTTGAATCTCCTGACCAGTTAATACCACCGATGATGCCTACAGGGAGATTGGGAACGATAGTGTATTGGTTGTTGCTGGTGTTTAAGGTATAGAGTTTCGAAATACCATTCTCATTGGTAATAAACGCCAATTGAGAACCATCCGTAGAGAGCACAGCATCATCCACATTCCAGAGAATAGAAGAAGTAATAAAGGTGATTTTCTTACTAGCTAAATCGTAGTACGCAAGCCTGTCAAACTCACTGTCTTTGTTGGTAATCAGGTAGAGACCTTTTCCATCTTTGCTAAAGGTGACTCCGGAAAAAGTAGTCCGTTCATCTTTTTCGGGTAGCAGCCTGGTTTTTGTTCCAGTGGCTACGTCTAACAGGTACATGCGACTCTCATTGATGGATAGGTATTCTCCTAATAAAAGTTTAGAGTCGTCCATGCTCCAGTCCACAATGCCCCAACCACCGCCTGTGTTTTCACAGACTCTTTTCTCTGAAGCATTATTTAATGGATCGAGTATATAAATGTCTCGATCCTGTCCATTTCGTTTAGTGGATCCATAGGCGATGCGATCTCCATTCGTACTCCACACCATTCCTCCGTTTTGTGATCGCTTACCGTCTGTGAGCAAGGTTGTTTTTTTGGTAGCAATGTCATAGCGATACATTTGAGAAAATTCATTTCCTCCAATATCCTTCAGAAAAAGAAAATAGTTTCCGCGTAGTGGCTCAAAGCTGGCACTACCAATGGGCTCGTCATAGAAGGTGAGTTGTTGGCGGGCACCTCCTGGAGATTTTACTGCATGTAACTGATTGCTATTCGCAAAGCGGGTAGAAATCAACATTTCTTTTTTCTGGGGATGCCAGGTGACAACAGAAGCTCCTCGAAATTCAGTATAGTTTTTTACATCGGATACCATTTTCATGGATATAGCCGGAATTCCTTCCGTTACCAGATTATCCGTTACGGGAAGTGTGGATTCTTGAGCTAGCAGATTTCCTGTCAGCAACAAGAGCATAGCAACTAGAGTACCTGTTTTCATAGAAGCGTTTGTTTAGGTTCAAATAGATTGTTGATTCAAAATCCTGTGTCTTCAGGAGCAAAAGGAAGCTTGTCGTAAGCCTTGGGGATAGATCAAGTTACACTTAATATTTGAAAGTTCAAGGGTTGCAGTGCTGGTTGGCAATAGCACTTCGGTAGGTGGCTCAACGCCTATGTCTTCTCTGCCTTATTTCTTTTTCTCCAACAACTTTTTCAAGTTGAGAAAGGATTCGTACGGTCCTTCAGCCATCGCCAGGTTCACCAGTAGGGGTGGAATGTATCCTCCCGGATCAATAGTTAGTTGATAGGTGACAACGAGTTTGTTCTTTACTTGTTTTACCGTCCAGCTTGCTTGTGAAAAAGGAACTCGTACAAGATCTTCCTGGAGTGGATAATCCGTTGGAACGGTATGCATGGAAAAAGCGAGTTGGTCAGGATCTAGTTTTTTGTTTACCGATAGCTGAACAATCATCTCCCGGTTTTGCACAGGCCAAGGGGCATCTACTTCCGATCGGTAAATGATCGATTGTTCATCTACTTTTTTGACTAGAGAAGCCGATACCATGTTATATTGCCAATTCACATAGTTGTCTACATTCCATAAGAAGCGTTCCAATTCTGCGAAGGAGATATTCTCCAATTCAAACTCGGCAACTAACGATCGGAATTTACTTGTGTCAGAAGGACAGGTGTAAACCTTAATACCTTCCTCATCTTTTTTTAAATCACAGTTTTTGATCTGACTGACCGATGGAAGGTATGCGATGAGCACAAAAATGAAACTATGCAGAAATGATTTCAAACTCATAAATGAATCCGTTAGTTCTGACTCTCGGTATTAGGTTGAGCAGAACCAAACCGATACCGTATGCCCAGTCCGATTCGGTAACCATCAAATCTTAGTTGAAGGGGATCGCCTTCACTATTCGTGAGTGTCTGTTCTTTATCCGATTTCAGTTTTACCTTCCCACCCTTAAGCGTTAACTGGTACCCCGCATTGAAGAACAGTTCAAAGCTTCTCAAAGCTTTAGCTACTTCAATATGAGGCTCTACTACAGCATTGGTATTTACATAGGTATCAGACTCGTTGTACGTAAGATCACCAATGATAAGTTGGTCTTCTAGCTTCATTCTTCCAAACAATATACCTGTATGAAGTGAAGCGCTGACAGTCCAGTTTTCAATGGGGAGGGAATGGCGATACCCTATGCTTGCCAGCATGCTGTAACACTGAAGCAGTTGGTCACTCGTATAGCTGCCGGAATAGTCAGCATAGGATATTCTTCCACCGGTGGAGCCATACCCTACCTGCACGCCCGCATCGAGCTTTTTAAATTGCTTTTTCAGGTGTACTTCATAAAACCAATAATCCGGAAAGTTGTCTGTAATTTGTACGGGTACGGGAAAGGAGGTAGAAGCGAGTTGTTGCAAATCTCGTAGTTCCTTTACTTGATAATGAGCTAATCCACTGGAAATCCCTACGCTTACTTGTGCAGTGCTGGTAAGACTTATGAGGAATAAGATAAAAAATGTTACTAATCTCATAATCCTGTTTCGTAGTAATAACCGTCTCGGGTGAACAATTTACCATTGAGCAGCGTAAAATTTCCATTCGGACTTACGGGTATAATTTTCTGTACACCTGTTTCAATGTGCATAAGATAGACTTGTGACATAGTGGAGCTTTCAAATAGTAAATACTTACTCACCGGATCGTAGTTTCTGAAATTATAGCCTAAAGGTATAGAGGGTAAAGTGCTTACTAAGGTATTTCCTTCGATGGTGTAGAGTTTAACCTCTCTGCTGGAAAAGTCCATCCATAGATACTGGTCTAGTGCATCAGGTCTGAAATTAAGGAAGCCAGCGTTGTCTGGACTAGAAGCGTAATTTTCTAGGATTGAAGTTCCATCATAATGGTGAACCACATAGCTATGCTTACTGAAAGCGTAATAGCCGCTAGAGGAAAGTATGGGAGATTGCAAGGCTGAAACCAACACCATTTTAGCATCATATTGAGTGATTACTTTTTTTATACTGGTTTCTGAAGAGAAATCATAATAGAAACGCCCCAGTATATACTGCGGAGAGCCAACACTATAAGCGTTGTAAAGAATCAATTCGTTGGCGCCAGCCTGTAAGGTAGCGTTGGATGTTGTTAAGCCCGCAATGCTTACCGTCTTTACAAGTGTTTGTGTTAGTAAATTTACCTGATAGATAGAAGATCCGTAGAGGTAATAGAAATAGGGACCTGAGGCAGGAACAGCAATATCATCGGTATAGGAATAGGATGTAACGTTCGTCATGTCGGGTGAGTACACATAGGCTTTTCCATCATCTCGCTTGGCAATGAGTTGTTGTGTGCCTTCATGCCAGTAAAGGCTTGGGTTGCCCGATAGCTGAGGAGCGTTCAGGGGATTGTAGTTTATATAATTCTCTTTGTATTCACGATAGGAAGGGTACTTGGCCTCAACTTTAAATTCCAACATCACACTTTCTCCGAATAATACGTTATTGAACTTATGTCGATAAACGGTATCGCTATGTGTTGGGATAGCTTTAACCAAAACACCATTCACATAAAAGGCATACTGCTTAAGGGCAGCAGGATACTTAACCTTCTTCCAGCGTAGCTCTACCGTACTATCAATGCCTGAGTAGACGGATGTTAGCGATTGTATTTCAGACAAGTTTTGGGTGCTGGTAATGTTTCCTGCCAAGTTGGAAACATTGACATGATAGGTAGTAGCATATCCACCGGTGTAACTGCTGTCTATCCAGTAGTTTTTGGCGGGGTCGTTTATAGTTACTCTTCTTCTTAAACCTGAAAAATCTACGGCCTCAACCGAATAGCCTGTAAAATTTGGTTTAGTATAAGGGTCCCACGAAATTTTAAAGAAACCATTTTCAGTAGTAGTAGAAAGTTGTGGCTTTGCAGGAGGATCTACATCAATATTCAATGTCCAAGTTCTCCACACTTGCAGGTACTCACTTCCCAATTTATCGGCTAAACTACCCGTGCCGGACGTTGCTAAAAATTGAATTTTTAATTCCTGCGTTCCTGTTTCTAAATCAATCCAGTCCAACGTAATTGTTCCGGAAGTGGATTGACTTGTACTGATTACCTCATTGTTTAGCAATACCTGAACTTCACTGATCAAACCCTTAGTGATGAAAACTTCATAGGTAAAGGTGGTAGGTTGATAAATGCTAATAACCTCTTCGCTGGTTTCATTCAGATTGACGGAGGCAAGCCCTGGCTCCTTGTCAAGTTCTTTAAAATAAACATCCTCTGGAGTAAAAGTACATCCAGTGAGAAGGGCTAGAGCCAAGAAGAGTATGGAATAGGCTTGCATTGACAACAAGTGATAAGCTTCAAAGATATTGGATTTGTATTTAATTTTTTTGGTCTTCATAAAGAATAATTGAGCAGCAGCAGCAGCAGAAGAAGAAGAAGAAGAAGAAGCTAAAATGAAAGTGCCCTGCCGACCAATGGATGAAGGTTAACCAGGGTTGAAAATTATATGCACACCTGATTTTTATCCTGTTTTGATTAAAAGAATTAAAGATTCTTTGTCTTTCACTAGTCGATTATGAAGAATACGAAAATGCGCACCCTGGCAGAACCCTTTCGAATTAAGATGGTAGAGCCTGTACGAATCACTACAGAAGAATATAGAAGAGAGGCACTTGAAAAATGTGGGTACAATCCTTTTCTCCTTCATTCTGAAGATGTATTTATTGATTTACTGACCGATAGTGGTACAGGCGCCATGAGTGATCGACAATGGGCCGGCATGATGATGGGTGACGAAAGTTATGCAGGGGCCAAAAGCTGGCAGCACCTGGAAGCGGTTGTAAAGGGCTTAACCGGTATGCCTCACATTCTACCTACCCACCAGGGTCGGGCAGCCGAAAGAATTCTCTACGGCATTCTGGGTGGAAAAGGTAAGGTGTTCCTTAGTAATACACACTTCGATACTACGCGCGCTAATATTGAATTTACTGGAGCCACTGCCATTGATGTAATGCCGGAACACGCTACCGATCCGGAAATTGATTTGCCTTTTAAGGGAAACATTGATACAACAAAACTTCAGGAGCTAATTCTTCAGCATGGGTCGACCAACATTGCAGCCATCATCATGACGGTTACCAATAACTCTTCCGGAGGACAGCCCGTAAGTATGCGTAATGTAAAAGATGTCAGAAACATTTGCGATCAGCATAAGATCATGCTAGTGATTGACGGATGCCGCATTGCTGAGAATAGTTATTTCGTGAAACATCGCGAGGCAGGCTATGAGCATACATCCTATGAAGACATTGCCAAACAAATGCTTCGTTTGGCCGATGCATTTGTGATGAGTGCGAAGAAGGATGGATTGGTAAACATGGGAGGTTTGCTTACACTCAAGGATGATGCCCTGAGCCAGCAGTGTACAAACTTGTTAATTATATCGGAAGGCTTTGCTACCTACGGTGGTTTATCGGGGCGGGACATGGAAGCGATGGCCATTGGATTGAAGGAAGTATTTGATCCGGATTACCTGCACTATAGAATCCGAAGTACTGCTTATTTGGGAGAGCACTTAAAAGCAAAAGGAATTCCTGTTGTGTGGCCCATCGGAGGCCATGCCGTTTATATTGATGCAAAGAAACTCTATCATCATATTCCCGTAGAGGAATATCCCGGACAAGCCCTTGTCTGTGATTTGTATACACAAGGAGGCATTCGCTGTGTGGAGGTGGGGAGTGTGATGTTTGGTAAGTACGATGCCAATAAAAAACTACTACCTGCTAAGAATGAATTGGTGCGCCTGGCCATTCCCCGAAGGGTCTATACGCAAAGCCATATCGATTATGTGATTGATGTATTTGATGATATACTGGAGATGCGGGAGCAGAAACGTGGCTTTAAGATAAGCTATGAGCCGCCCTTCTTACGTCACTTTACGGCTCAGTTTGAAAAGCTTACGTAGTTTGTTCAGTATACGCACTCTGTTAAGATTGTGTATTAATTCAAATACGGTTTACGCTTAATTACAGACAAGCAATACGCATCAAAGCTTATACTGTAACCGAACGCTTTCAATAGTTTTGTCATCTGCAAAAGGAACGCCAATTTGTGAGCCGAAGAGTTGACTTCCAGTTCGCTTGTGATAAATTCTATCGAGAAGCATTTTCAGCGGTGTTTTATTGAGTTCACCTGCTTGAACAGTTTTTGCTATTAAAGGCAAATATTTTTCTTGATAGGATAGGTCTGCATGTTGAATGACCATCCAAATAACATAGTCAAATTTTTCTCCTACCATGCTTTTCCCAGGGTAACCATAGGCTTCGATAATGGCCTCTGCCTCCAAAATATTCACCTGATCACTGGCTAGCTGTTTTGCGATACTTTCTGCATCTCTTTTTTTTCTGAAGGCCTGATCTGCCATTTGTAAAGCGTGTAAGCGGTACAGTAGTACTTCGTCATAGCCACCTTGGCGTATATACGCTTCCAAGTCAAAAGCGTCCCGATCTTTCTTTACAGTGCAATCGCTTACCAGCTCTTTATAGTCATCTCCCAGCAACCTGAAAAACCTAGAACTGTCTATACCTTTTGTATGTTCATGGTATAAATCGGCCAGCTCACAAAAGCTTTCTTTGTCACTAAACTTCGCTTTGGACAATAAATCATAGACCGCCTCTTTGGGTTGACCCATCATCGAGTAAGCGGTTGCAAAGTTCCAATAGTCATTCATCACGATGTTGTAGTTGTCGTCTGCCAGCTGCTGATAGGAATTTTCTAAAATTAGTTTTCCATGCCTATATTCTTCTTCTGAAATGTGAACGGGTTTGCTGGGTATAGTAAGCTCTTGTGCAAAACTCCATGTGCTGAGATGAAGCAGGATAATTGATAATGCTTTGTTCATGGTCGTGTCAGAAACTTAATGCAGACTAAGTAAGGAAGGTGCTTTTGCGAAACACCATTATTTCAACATAAATCAATGTGCTTACAATTAGTAACTCAAGAATAAAATAAACGATACCAAGAGTGGTTAGGCTAGAGTAGAAGAACACCAATGTCAGCGTAAATATGGAGTAGAGTGTATTGGCGATGATAATAAGGAGAAGGTAGGGCCGATGAGGTGCCGAAGTATAAAAACAAGTAAGTGAATAAGCAGCAAAGAGTAAGGCCAGTCCACCAAGTACAAAAAGTATGGGAAGCGACAACCCAATGCTTTCATTAAAGACAGATAGCATAACAACTAGGAAGAAAGCAGACACACTGGCGCCCACACCGTCTACCAAGAAAATAAGTTTGGGCTCTTTCCTGAATGTGTCCAGTAGAAATTGTATTCGCTTAGTCATGGAAATGGAATGAAAGAGCTTCGCCTGACTTAGTATAAGGCTTGTGGTCCTCTTTTCTTCATTTTATGAATTCCATAGGTAATGAGCCCAAAGACACCTACTATTTTGAGCGCTTGCGCAAAGGCAACACCCGCTGCAAATCCCCAATCAAAAGATGGTTGAGTGCCAGATGGCACTTGCGTGAAAGAGAACAGGATGGAGAGAAGGAATACTATGAATAGTAACGCCCATTGATTAGTCTTGCTGAACATCTTATTCTTACTTTATTTGAATGAAGGATGAGTGACTGCGAGCACCTGATATACTTTATCCAAATTGGTGTATAGAACATCCGAATGAATCCCTGTTATTTAAGTGAATAACTTCATTCTGAATCCTCCTGATCTTGGTTTTGCTTATAATAGTGTTGAATCACTACTTTTTGCAATACGCGTTTAATGATGAGTTCTGCAATAACAGCAAAATGATTTTTATGCTCAGCTCCTTTTAAATATCTGTTTAATTGCGCTTCACTAATATCAATCCGGTTGAGCAAGTGCATGAGCGTAGCATCACTTCTTTTTTGATGATGCTCCAGTTCAGCGATGATCTTTTCAAGAAGGAGCGAATAGGAGGGTTCAAGACCTGCAATGAAATCGGTTGAGAAATTGCTTTGCTCGAAATCTTTTGTCAGTTGTCTTTTAAAGGCATCGAACAAATCGCTGCTTTTTAATTGAATGGAAATGTCGGGTAAAGTATCTTTCATGGACTGCTTATAAAACTATACTGAAAGAAGCAACACTTACGTAGAGTGGAATATCGGTTTCAAAACTCATTTCTTTATGGGTATACGGGTGATAGATAGTAAGCGAAGAAGCGTGAAGGGCCAGGCGTTTGGCTTCTCTGTCAGGCTTTCCGTAAATCTTATCACCCACAACAGGATGCCCTTTTTCGGAAAGGTGAACACGGATCTGATGTTTCCTTCCTGTAAACAAGTTAATTTCTAATAAACTGAATTTGTCTGATTCCTTAATAACGGTATATCCAGTCTTTGAAAATTTACCTTTATCAGGATCTTTCACTGAATACACCCGAAAGGCTTTATTCTCTAATAAGTAGGAAGTGATAATGCCATCTTTTTCCTGGAGTTTACCGTGCACTACGGCCACATAGTTCTTGCTGAAATCTTGCCAGTTATCCTGCAAGAAGAGTTTGGCTTCTTCACTCTTAGCAAAAATCAACACACCCGATGTTTCTCTGTCCAGGCGATGGACAATAAAGACACGATTTCGGGAACGCACATTTCCTTTTTTTGCATACTCGTTCAACAGAAAGTGAGCTGTCTTTTCCTTTTCCCGATCTGTGCCCATTGTTAACAGACCTTGAATCTTATCCACCACTAGAATGTCCTCATCCTCATAAAGAATGGTAAGCCCTTTAGGTTGGTATTTTTTAGACGGGGTTTTAGATGATGAACTCTTTTCTGGCATAGGTGTAAACTCGCTTGCAAGCTAGCATAAAGTTAAGAGTTTACCGGTATCCGGAGAGACAAGAACAAAACACTTTTACTATGTGTGTGATAGGTCATTTCCTACTCATCTTTAGCACGTTGGATTGTTGGTATCTTATATAACATCTAAAAATGACTTGTTCTGAAGTTCAGTGGATTTTCACTTCCTATGCATCTCAGCCACTTTTCTAAAAAAATGTTATTTTCATACTTTGTACGGTGTGGTATACGGATGCGCAGAAGTAAGACGAGTTACTTAAGCTTTAATATTACTCGAGTTGAACTTGAATACGATGAAAACAGACTTGTTGCTGGAAAGCCTGAAGAAGTATATTGATCTTTCAGAGAAGGATACCGACTTGTTATTGTCACTCGTGCGCGAGCGAAGAGTGAAGAAGGGACAATTTTTAGTGCATGAAGGTGCGGTAAGCCGCTGCACCAATTTTGTACTTGAAGGAAGTATACGTACCTACTTTGTTGACCTGAATGGACAAGAACACATTGTGCAGTTCGCCATTGAGGGTTGGTGGATTAGCGATTTGAATAGTTTTGTTATGCAAAGTCCGGCCACTTTCAATGTTCAGGCTATAGAAGACAGTGTTGTGTTGGAGCTATCCTTCGAGAATCTCGAAGTGCTTTACGAAAAGGTGCCGAAAATGGAGCGTTACTTCCGGGTGCTTACCCAGCGGGCCTTTGTGGCGTTTCAACAACGGGTGGTACAAAATATCAGCATGACGGCCGAAGACCGTTATCTCGCCTTTCAGGAGAAGTATCCTAAAATTGAATTGAGAATTCCACAAAAATTAGTAGCCTCTTATCTTGGCATCTCTGCAGAATTTTTAAGCAAGATTAAGAAACGTCTGAAAGAGGAGATGGGAAGTAAGAAGTAAGAAGTAAGAAGTAAGAAGTAAGAAGTAAGAAGTAAGAAATTCTCCTCCATCAATTGCCTCTGCTAAGTCACCGTTCCTTTCTTCAACGCTATCTTTTTAAGAGATCAATCCTCATCGTGTCACCTTTTACTTCTTAATTGATCAGTAAGTGCTCTGTTTCTTCTCAGCCAGAAACGTAGCAAATCCCTCAAGTATTCCTTATTGCATTTGCAAGGATAGCCATCAGATCATCCTTCACGGTAACGGGTTCGAATTAACCGTTCTTACTGTTTTTTTAATTCTTCGATATAGTCATGCAAGGACCTAATTATTAAATTAAAGTCATTCGTTATTATTATGTTTTTACTACGAATTACATTCTCGGTAGTAAAAAATTGATTTATCAAATTCCCATAGATGGGCTGTTGAACCTCATCAGCAAACTCTTTTAAATCAATGGTCACTGTTGATGCGTGTTTTTCGTATAAATATGTTTTAGAATGTATCATCACTTCATTTCTAAA
>LNEN01000099.1 GCA_001464155.1 Cytophagales bacterium Ga0077538
GTAGTTTGGTTAATAAACCACTACTTATTCCTGACAAATATGCTGGAGACTTTGAGTCAAACAATCCAAATTCTTTGCCAGCCAGCAAGTTGTAAAACCAAAAAAGTTCTGATTCACCAATTTTTTCCAGATCACGCTGTATACGAAGAGAATCTAGATTTTGAAGCCAGGTGTTCGTTCCCTTCAAATCAGATTCTAGATGAGCTTTTCCAATTTCCGAATCTCGTATAAGTGATTCTGCTAGCCCGATGAGTTCTTGCTTTTGCCTATTCTCTTCTCGCCATTGCTCAAATAAGAAGGAGATGGTAATGCCAATAAAAATAATGATAACTTCAATGAAGTAAACGAGTAGTTGATGATAAATACTTTTGAAATTTTGTCTATTGAATAGTCTCATAAATTAGTTATTGCGATTCACACGGTGTCAAAATGTCAAGTAAAGAGAGTCAGGTGTTGACTCGTTTTCTCATAGTTACCTTGCGCCCAACAGATGCACTTCTGAATATATGCTTTTATACGCATCATCACTTGCTAGTGAGTAAAACTTTTAGTGTTGCCAGTTTACTACTTCAAATCTTCAGCGATGATATTCACTCGTTATAAATTTAGAGTTTATTGACTTAAAATTCTCTTGCAGAACTGAGTCCAGGTTTCGTTACTGGGATGCGCATAAATAACAGGATTCTTACCATAGTAAGTAATATTCTCTACGCCAACCGCATCAGCCCTTTGTTTTAATTCTCTCGCATGAAAAGCATGATGTGAAGCTATTTCTGGTGCTGAATAGGGGTGCACCACATCCCTCAGCGTATTATCAATCCAAAGGGCAGGGTCATCGGCTGTCAGCAGGGATAACATATCGACTTCCGCTCTGTACGTGTCAATGGCTGCTGATTCATATTCTGCGTTTGAAGAAACACCGTATAGCTTTGAAATATTACCCGCTTCATTGGCTACTATTTCTGTCCAGGTAAGGTTATAATCTATGAACACATCGTTGACCCACCGGTCTTCGATGTTATAACTAGCTTGAGGCTCTCGTGCGACTACACCCTTTACTCTTGTTGACTCCCGTAAAACAGGGTCGCTGTTTTGAGTGTCTGCTAGTTCGTTATTGAAGGCTATCCAGAGTGACGTTCCGCCACCAGCGGAGTTGCCCGCAAGAATAATTTTGGTTTTGTCGATGTTAAAATCACCTGCATTATGTCTGATGTATTGTAAGGCTCTCTTCACATCGGACATTGGTTTTTTAACACCCTCTTCTTCTCCCGTTGTACTTAATAGCGTGTAACGAATGGTTGCGAAAGCAATATTATTTTGTAGCAAAAACCGGATGTCTGCAGGGAAATCCCACGCTCCACCCTGTTGAGCAGTATACACAAAGTCCTTATCTCCACTGGAGAATCCACCTCCGTGCGTGTAGATCACCAAACCGGTTGGAGTATTTGAATCGGGTAACCAAATATCAAACTGTGTCCGTGCTTTGCTGTCATAGGCTATATCTTTTGAGAATTTAGCAGCAACTCCATTTAGCGGGAAGGGAGATTCTGAAAAGACTAAATCAGAAGTTTTATCTGGTGAATCTTCTTTGTCGCAGGCGGTGCTAAGAAGAAAAAGTACAGAAAGCAAGATCATGCGGTTTTTCATACTAATTCAGTTTATTCTTTGAACTAACAAGATAGGCCTCTTAAAGTTTAGAAAACGTCAACTCATCATTATTTAGTACGCCAGCCCGAATGAATACTGAATGTAAATCTTTGTCTTTCGCGGGACTTACCGATAACGATCGCTATCGCGATCCCCTGTTAGTCAGGAGATGTGGAGCCTACCCATGTGAAACAATTCTATGCAAGCAAGTTGGGAAATGTCCGTCATGCTTCTTAGCGATAAGAAGCATGACGGAGAAAAAATTATACTACATTCTCAATTAAGAAAGGACGAAAGTCCAAGGGTAAACAAGAGCATGAGGGCATAGAGCCCCAGCATGATAATGGTTAGGATGCCCCAAAACTTGTAGAGTGACTTTTCGTTTTCAAGGGCTGCCAACAGTTCTTGGTTGTCTCTTTTGCTAAGCGCTGCCTTCAACTTTCTTGAATACTTGAACAAATACAAAGAAGGAAAGAAGTACAACAAGCCCATGAGTACGTAAATAAAACTCATGATGTAACTAAAGCCTGCTGGCATGTTAGTCGCCTGGTCTTGCATGATGGCTGCGATGAATGACCCTGCGAAGATCCCGAGGAGTACGATCAGGCCTGTAAAGATAAAACCCAGGATAGATAAAAAGTGTGTCCACTTGCTGGTTTCCAGCAGGTAGTTCGCTCCATTCCTGGAAATGGTTAAAATAACATCATTGGAGTTGTGATCGGTCACTTGGTTTAAATTGGTTTCTTCCATAGGGAGGCATTAACGAGTTAGATTTAAAATAGTACTTACTATTGGTTGGTTGAATATATAATATTTTAACAAATATTTTGAGGTGTCCTTATAGATCTTTTGGTAGTGTAATTCTAAACTTCCCACAAGCATGCGAGACCACCCCTACAGAAGCTTCATTTAAGATCATGACTACAATGGACTCGATAAGTATCCGCTTAGAGATTATGCATCCGTTAATCTTGATCGTCTCTTGTCGAGGTGTATTTAGACTTGTTAGCAGTACTATTAGTTGAATGATTCTTTTTATTATGGCTTACTGGAAACATTATGGTGGTTTTTTAAAAACATCATGTTGGCCTTGACTAATCGTTGTCGTGTAGATAAAAATCTTAGGTATTCAAGACCAGTGCTTGCCAATGGCCATTGGTTAGACTGCTATTACTTTTTATCAACAGGGTAGTATAAATCCCAGAATTCCTTATCGTCTGGTAACTCACTTAGATTTTGAAATTCATTGGTCTTATAGTCAATAACCTTAATGTTTGTTAGTCCAATACTGGTGAGTCGAACTACGTTGTAAACTGTCGAATACAGATGGTCACCACCTAATCTTCGCTCTCCACTAATGAAATATGGAAAATAGTGGTTATCATGTTTTTTATAAATAATGGAGTAGGAGAATTGGTCTGTTACTATTTCATGCTTTATAATGGCATGAGTAGCCGTAGTGATAAAAATTGAACCCTTATAAGTTTTAGGAACAATTCCATAGCCTGTTATTTTTTGTGAGGGTTTAGGTGCAACGTATTCAATGTGGTAAACTGTATCAGTGTCAT
>LNEN01000100.1 GCA_001464155.1 Cytophagales bacterium Ga0077538
TAAAATGATTGAGTTATGCGAGAAGCCTTTTGAAAAAGAGAAACAAACGATTCACAAATTCTAGTAGGAAGCCTATCACCATCTGACTTCAATCTCCCTCGTAGCAACATTAACTATGCATTCACAGACAACTTAACAAGTAAAGTATAACGAACATGCTGACCGCGATTCATCCAAAATTACCCATGCGGAACAAAGCCACAACCAAGGAATTCTACTTGAAAAAATTAGCTTTTCAAGAATGGGGTACTACTAATTTTGACGGCTATTTAATGGTACAAAAAGACAGCATAGAAATTCATTTTTTCGAATTTAAAGAGCTGAACCCAAAAGAGAATTACGGACAGGTATACATCAGAACGGATGACATAGAAAGATTCTACAAGACTTTATTGGAAAATAATGTAGCCATTCACCCAGCAGGACATTTGGAAACAAAACCCTGGGGGCAAAAAGAATTTTCGCTTCTTGATCCAGATAACAATTTACTCACCTTTGGGCAGCCTGTTTAGACCGGAATACAGTAGAAGGTTGACCATAAAAAAATCAGATTCACTTACATCTCAAACGAGTAACTAGTTACCCTCCCTGCAGAACGAAGTGCGTAATCAATGACGTGATTCAGTATACACCGAACGCTTCTATTTCAATATCTGTGTATCTGCATGCTGTCCTAAAATCGATAATCAACACTTGACGACTGTCATGCCGAATTCATTTCGGCATCTTATAGAAGAGCAAATTTAGGATGCGGAAACCTGCCTCTGCCGTAACGGCTCCGTGCAGGCAGGCGAGTTCGGCATGACGTGGCTTTATAATTTTATTTAGTTACTCATTAGGACATAAAACGGATACTCATATTTCAATATGTAAAAATAAAAGTGAACCAGTTCTGCGTTACAGCCAAGAAAGAATTCTTAAGTCGAGCTAGTACTTGCTTAGATATCCCCCAACTGCGGCCTGATCAAAATTTCTTCTACCACGCTTCTCGAAGACAGTGCGTAAGAAGCATACACAATCTCAGCAACATCTTCAGACCGCATAAAGCGTTCATCGGGTAAATCCACACCATCCCAGCTGGCTGTTTTGGTAGCCCCTGGCAGAATGGCCGTAACACGAATACCGTCTTGCTTCAACTCTTCCCGCAAACATTTCGAAAAGCCTAACAAAGCAAACTTGGTAATCGCATAAGAGCCTCCATTCGCATAGGCCTTAATGCTGGCAATGGAACACATGTTAAAAATATGACCTCCTTTGTTTGCTTTCATGGAGGCTACCAGACCACGTGTGAGATGGTAGGCACTGTACACATTGGCCTCCATCATTTTCTCTAAGGCTCCCTCCTCTTCAGTCGCTATTTCTCCCGGCACAAAATAGCCGGCATTATTCACCAAAACAGTGACAGGTCGCTGAAGAGAATTTATGTACTCAGCAAAGGCTTTCACTTGTTCCTTTACCGCCATATCGGTAGCCTGCACCAATACAGTGATGCCAGGATACTTCTGTTCCAACTCATTCTTTACGCTTGTCAGCTCCGCACGATTGCGTGCACACACCACTGCGTCAAATCCTTTTGCCACAAATTCTTCCACAATCGCGCGCCCGATGCCTTTTGTTCCTCCGCTGACTGCAATGAGTTTATTCATAAAATGCCGAGTAAATATATTTTTATATCTTTAGCAAGATAGTTATACCCCTTATTCTTTATGATATTTTTCGAAAAAGTAGGCCGCTATTTCGTTTTCCTGCGGCTGCTTGTCACCAATCGGGAATCTTTCAAGACTTACTACTATCTGGTATTGGAGGAATGTGTTTCCATTGGCCTGGGGTCTCTCTTTTTAGTGATACTTGTCTCTACCTTTATAGGAGCCGTTTCTACAGTACAAACTGCCTATAATCTGGTAAGTCCTCTCATCCCTCGTTATGTTATCGCGCAAGTAGTGCGAGAAATGACGGTGCTCGAATTAGCCCCTACCATTATGGCACTGATCTATGCCGGTAAAGTTGGGTCTAGTATGGCCGGTGGTTTAGGCACCATGCGGATTACCGAACAAATTGATGCGGTAGAAGTAATGGGTATTAATTCTGTTTCATACCTGGTACTTCCCAAAATTATTGCCTCCATTATTGTCTATCCTTTGCTCGTTATCATTGCGGCTTTCTGTTCGCTGTTTGGTGGCTATTTGATTGGTGCTGCCACCGGCATTATTACACCTCCGGAGTATATTTATGGTCTGCGTTTTATCTTCAACGACTTCTCCATCACGTTTGCGTTGATTAAATCCGTTGCCTTCGCCTTTTTAATTTCCTCCATCTCTTCCTATAAAGGATTTTATACCAAGGGAGGTGCCTTGGAAGTGGGTATTGCTACCACACAAGGGGTAACCAACAGTGTGATTGCTATTCTGATTGCTGATTACCTCCTGGCTCAATTATTACTCGCATGATTAAGATTAAAGATATCGCTAAGTCCTTTGATGGTAAGATGGTGCTGGAGGGCATTAGCGGAGAATTTGAAAAAGGAAAGTGCAACCTGATTATTGGCTCCAGTGGTACCGGAAAAAGTGTGCTGCTGAACATGCGCAATTTCACCGATGCAGATCATGACATGAAAGCCGAAATACGCAGAGAGATCGGTATGCTGTTTCAAGGGGGTGCCTTGTTCGATTCCAAGACGGTTGAAAAGAATGTGATGTTCCCGTTGGACATCCTTACGAAAATGAAGCCGGAGGAAAAAAGGGAACGTGTTGCTTTTTGTTTGAAGCGTGTAGGCTTGGAAAATGCCGGCAAGAAAATGCCCTCAGAAATAAGCGGTGGTATGAAGAAACGCGTAGGCATTGCACGCGCCATTGTCAACAATCCTGCCTACCTGTTTTGTGACGAACCTAATTCTGGTTTGGATCCGCAGACCTCCATTCTGATTGATGAATTGATTCAGGACATTACCTACGAATTCAACACCACTACACTCGTGGTTACCCACGACATGAACTCGGTGATGGGGATGGGTGACAATATTATGTACCTCTACAAAGGTCACAAGCTGTGGGAAGGTGGCAAAGAAGAAATTACACACTCGGGTGTAAAAGAGCTTGACGACTTTGTGTTCGCGAACAAAGTAATGAGCAAGATGCGGGGGAAGTAACAGAAGGTAATTTGAAGATTTGAAAATTTGATAATACGACTAGCCGGATTCTTATAGGTGGATTAGAAATACGCTTTGTTTTATGTTCGATATGCGATGCATTAACCCTATAAGGCAGTGTTTCATAGAAAAACAATCCTCAGAGTCCCTTTCTGGAGACTCTGAGTAGACAAACCATAGCATTCAATAAATGAGACTACTGACAATAATATTGACCATAGTATTTGTTCAACCTACGGTTGGACAGGTTGTGAATTCCATATCGGGCGACAAGTCTGGAATGTATTACTATTCACTAGACTCTTTGACAAAAATAATTAAGGACCTAAAAAAAACCGAAAAGTTAATATTAACCGGTGACTTAGAAGTAGTCAACATCTTCCCGGATAAACTCAATGAACTGCAGGTATTAAAAGATAATGGAAAACTAAAAATCAAGAATAAACATATTAAATCAACGGACATTTTGATCGAGATAAAAGGTCTTAGTATAATTCGAGACGAAGTAACAATTGCAATTTATACTTTGGAGAAGGACGGCAAATACCTGAAATTTTGGGGAGACGGGGTATATACATTCTATTTTAAGTATTTACCAGACACACGGACTTATAAGTTAAATCAAATAAAAAGTGGACTAGTTGAGTAACCGTAAAATGTTAGGGCTACAAACAACGCCCATAATCAATAGTCTAGTTCAGAGATAGTTTAGCTTCGTGTCATGCAAGGATAAGAAGTTGACAAGCAGTACTGTAGTTAAAGGAAATATTGTAAACTATTTATTTTGCTACTTACAGATCCGACTGACGCTGTTCTCTTAAGCACTAAACGGTCTGATGGATGATGGAGAAAGATGGAGTGTTGAAAGAACGAAATTCTTACTAAAGAACACGTCATGCTGAATTTATTTCAGCATCTAAGCCAATGAAGGGACGCGACAATAATGTATAATCCACAGAGTCCCTTTTAAGAGACTCTGTGGGGAAGTAATCTTCTTTACTACAGTACACTATCCATACCTTCGTTCGTACCAGAAAAAATTAGGCGAATACTGACGTAAGGAAGAGTATACTGGCTGTGCTTACGCTCGTGCCAGAAAAAACTGCGTCAATAATGACTGTAAGTACGCTCCTATTGCCTACCCGTACATAAATATTGATTCAAAGAAAGCGTACACTGACTGCACCTATGCTCGTACCGGAAAAACCTACGTCAATAATGACTGTAAGGATGCTTATGTTGACTACCACTACGCCAACACTGAATGAAAGGAAGCGCGCACTGACTGCACCTACGCTCGTACCGGAAAAAATTGCGTTAATAATCCTTAGAGTCCCTTTCAGGAAACGCTGACGGAAAGGGTAGAACAAAAAAATCCCCTCGCTTGCGCAAGGGGACTTCCCATTTTCAATTCTGTTTATCCTTAATCACCTCCGCCTACTTCTACTTCGTAAGAAGTAGTAACGGCTGAGAAGTACTCGCGGTTCATACGGGCTATGTTGGTAATGCTAATGCCTTTCGGACATTCCGCCTCACACGCCTTGGTGTTGGTACACGCGCCAAAACCTTCTTCGTCCATCTGCGCTACCATTTTCTCTACACGCTCCTTGCGCTCAGGCTTACCCTGTGGCAACAACGCAAACTGAGAAACTTTGGCACTGACAAACAGCATCGCAGAAGCGTTTTTACACGCTGCCACACAAGCACCACAACCAATACAAGTCGCGGCATCAAACGCTTCGTCTGCAACCTTCTTTGGAATGGCAATTTCGTTGGCATCGGGCACACCACCGGTGTTTACGGATACGTAACCACCCGCTTGCTGAATGCGATCAAACGCACTGCGGTCTACCACCAAGTCCTTCACCACCGGGAAAGCTTTCGCTCTCCAGGGTTCAATGGTAATGGTTTCGCCATCCTTAAAGCTACGCATGTGCAACTGACACGTAGTAGTTTGCAGAGGACCGTGTGGATGTCCATTAATATAGAGAGAACACATACCGCAGATGCCTTCACGGCAATCGTGATCAAATGCAATGGACTCTTCTCCTTTGCGGATGAGGTCGTTGTTTAACACGTCCAACATTTCCAGGAAGGACATATCCGGTGAAACATGACCAGCCTCATAGGTTTTAAAACCACCCTTGCTGTTGCTGTCCTTTTGTCTCCAAATCTTTAACGTAATCTTCATCTTAGTTATCCGTTATCAGGTGTCAGTTAATAGTTATTTGTTATCAGTTAATCAGTAACTGATAACTAGTAACTATTTATAACTTCTCTGAGTTAATTTAACATTTTCAAAAATCAATTCTTCTTTGTGCAGCACTTCAGGCTGGTCTTCGCCTTTGAACTCCCAAGCTGCCACATAGGCATACTGATCGTCATTGCGTTTCGCTTCTCCATCAGGCGTTGCGGACTCTTCACGGAAGTGACCTCCGCACGACTCTTCGCGGTTCAGTGCATCATCTACCATCAATTCTCCCAGTTCAATAAGATCGGCTACGCGAAGTGCCTTTTCTAATTCCTGATTGAGTTCTGAAGCACCACCCAACACGGCTACATTACTCCAGAATTCTTTCTTCAATGCCTGAATTTTTGCCTTGGCCGTTTTCAAGCCTTGCTCACTGCGGGACATACCACAATACTCCCACATGGTTAAGCCTAACTCTCTGTGAAACTGATCGACTGTTTTCTTACCCTTAATAGAGAGTAATTTATTGATGCGGGAAGTAACACCTTCCATGGCTTCTTTAAACTCAGGGCGATCGGTACTTACCTTTTCATTCGGCATTCCGGCCAGGTAATCACCAATGGTATACGGCACTACGAAATAACCATCCGCTAATCCTTGCATCAGCGCACTGGCTCCCAAACGGTTTGCACCGTGGTCGGAGAAGTTTGCTTCACCCAAGGCATACAAGCCGGGAACGGTAGTCATCAAATTATAATCTACCCACAGACCACCCATGGTGTAATGCACCGCTGGGTAAATCATCATCGGACCTTTGTAGGGGTTGTCACCGGTAATCTGTGCATACATGTCGAAGAGGTTACCATACTTGGCACGGAT
>LNEN01000101.1 GCA_001464155.1 Cytophagales bacterium Ga0077538
TTAAATGATATTTTTGACCGACTAAAGGCGGTGAGTGATATTAATGCTACCAGCTTGGCCAAGGATCCGATTGACTTTGCTCACTTGCTGGAAAAGGTTAAGCTCGATTTGAAAGAGATGGAGGGTTTTCAATCCATTGAGATATTTGCAGAAATTGATCCCGCTTTGCGGTACGAGTCAGATTCCTTTTTACTGGAAACGATCTTCAGAAACATGTTGGAAAACGCCATTCGCTTTCAACGAAAGTCAGATGCACACAAAAAGTTTATTGCCACACGCGTGGAAGCTAAAAACCAGAATGTAGTCTTGTCCTTTATCGATAATGGCATTGGAATTAAGGAAAACGCGATGGAGGACATTTTTAAGATGTTCTCGAAAGCAGCTTTGGAACACCATAATGTAGGTCTTGGCTTGTACATTGTTCGGCAGTGTGTGAATAAACTGGAAGGCACAATTCGCCTGGTCAAAAACCCCAAAGGCTATACCGAGTTTCAAATAACGTTACCCTGGAAAGAATCCGTACGAGAATTTGTGTAATCTTGCGACACTTTTTAAGTGCGTATGATAGTATATGGTATTAAAAGTTGCGACAGTGTGAAGAAAGCAACAAGCTGGTTAACCAAACATAAAATTCCTTTCATCTTTCACGATTACAAAGCTACAGGAATTACGACTGCTAAATTGAAAAGCTGGAGTCAGCAAATCGGATGGGA
Organism: Cytophagales bacterium Ga0077538; assembly: GCA_001464155.1. GTDB lineage: Bacteria > Bacteroidota > Bacteroidia > Cytophagales > Cyclobacteriaceae > Chryseotalea. The sequence goes on from LNEN01000101.1 coordinate 714, forward strand.
ATCCTTCTTAAACAAAAAAAGCACTACCTGGCGCGGGCTTGATGCCAAAATTCAAAGCACTGTTACCAATGAAAAGGCTGCCATTCAGGTAATGGTTGAGAACACCAGCCTTATTAAACGACCACTTATTGAACAGGATGAAAAGGTGCTTGCACTCGGTTTTAATGAGCAAGAATACGAGCGAATTTTTAAATCAGGCAAAGCCTAATTTCTTTCTCACCCTGGTAAGTACTTCTCTGGCAATCACACGTGCTTTAGCTTCTCCCTGTTCTAGTTTTTTATTAAGCTCAGGTAAGTTGCTCATGTAGAAATTAAAAGCTTCGCGTTCTTTGCTGAAGAGGGTAAGGATCAGCTCAAAAAGTTCTTGCTTGGCATGACCGTAGCCAAAGTTGCCCGCCAGGTATTTGTTGCGTAGTTGCTGCACCTGCTCGGTGCTTCCTAAAAGACTATAGATAGCAAACACATTATCTGAATCCGGATTTTTAGGAGCTTCCATAGGTGTACTGTCCGTAACAATAGACATTACCTGCTTGCGGAGTTCTTTTTCCGGCAAGAAAATGTCGATGATGTTTCCATACGACTTACTCATTTTTTGTCCGTCCGTGCCAGGGATGGTCATCACCTGTTCTTCAATACGGGCTTCAGGTACCACAAAGGTTTCCCCGAATTGTGCATTAAAAGACGAGGCCAGATCGCGCGCCATTTCCAGGTGCTGTTTTTGATCTTTACCCACAGGTACATAGTTGGCATCGTATAAGATAATGTCTGCTGTCATCAGCACCGGGTAGGTGAAGAGTCCGGCATTGACATCGGCTAGTTTTTCTGATTTGTCTTTGAAAGAGTGTGCATTAGCCAGCATCGGGAAGGGTGCAAAGCAATTGAGGTACCACGCCAGTTCGCACACTTCTGGAATGCGCGATTGGCGGTACAACATGTTCTTCTCAATGTCGAAACCAAAGGCCAACCAGGCAGCGGCTACTGCATTTATATTATCAATGCGGGTTTGTGCGTCTTTAATGGTGGTAAGCGAATGGAGATCGGCAATAAAAAATAATGATTCATTGCCTGCTTGTTGTGATAATTTAATGGCGGGAATGATGGCCCCCAACAAATTACCTAAATGTGGTCTTCCACTACTTTGAATACCGGTGAGAATACGTGCCATGGTTGCAAAGAAAAGCAATTGTTTGCTATGGTATGAGCTCGTCAAAATTTTTTTAGGTTGATTTCGTTCTGAATCCTAAAGGAAGGACGCTTTGGGTAAGTGAATTCTTTCCTGTTATTTCGTAGCGTTATGAAGTACCTCTTTTTTGCTTTGCTTGT
>LNEN01000102.1 GCA_001464155.1 Cytophagales bacterium Ga0077538
ACCAAAGGAGCCGAAGGAACGATCATATGGCCCTTTTTTTCAAAAAAATCTAAAAACTTCCTGCGTATTGAACCCGAATCCATGTGTATAAATCTTGTAAGTATCTCTTTTTTACTATATTAGACCGTTTTTTGGAAACGGCAAGCCACAAAAATAACCGCAAAGTGGGGAGAATTAGTGGGTTAAATGGATTTTTTTAGCTGCCTGACTATTATTAAAGAGTGACGAAGTTTATCTACAACCCCAAGACATGCCGCTATGAACGCGAGGGCTTTAATCCCTGGCGCCTATCTGCTTTGGGGGCTTTAACCCTTACCCTCGCTTCTCTGTTTTTTGTAGGCATCGCTACGCTGCATTCATTTGTTTGGGAAAGCGAAGAAGAAAAGCAACTCAGAGCTGAAAACAAGGCGTTGGAAAATCACTATGCCTTGGTAAAACAACAGTTCGAAGAAACAGAAGTACAACTTCAATCACTAGCAGAGAAAGACAAAGTATTGAAGGCTTCTCTTTTCAATTCCCTCTTTGTAGAAACTAAGCAGGAAGAAAAATTTACGGCATCGTATTTAACGGTTAATGACATTGCCTCTCTGCGCAATAGCATTGAAGAACTTACGAATCGCACACACGAATTGAAGGAAGACGCAGCGTTCAATAGTTATTATTACGCTGATAAAGTCTCCGGTAACAAGAAGAAAACCTTAGCTAAACTACGCACCACACCCTCCATTTTACCTTTATCGAATGGCAAATTGATTTCCGGTTTTGGAAAACGTATCCACCCCTTTCACAAGGGATTGTACGAACACCCAGGCATTGATCTGGCCGCTCCCCGAGGCACTGAAATTGTAGCCACTGCCGATGGGTACGTGAGTGATTTAAACCGTAGTGATTTGTTAGCTGGCTATGGTAACCTTATTGAGATCACCCATAACGATGAACTTGTGACCCGTTATGCACACTTAGAAACCATTGCGGTACGACAAGGACAAAAAATTAAGAAGGGACAGGTAATAGGAACCGTTGGCAACAGCGGAGGCTCTATTGCCCCTCACCTGCATTACGAAGTATTGAAAAAAGGGAAAGAACAAAACCCTGTTTATTACCTCCTTCAAAATATTTCCCCTGCTGACTATCAGCAGCTCTTTGCGATTAGTACGAAACAAAACCAATCCCTCGACTAATGGCGCGCTTTATCTACAATAGAGAAACCTGCGCCTACGAGCCTTACAAAGTAAGAGGAAAGGCTTTGCGTAACAGAATCATTCTTCTTCTTTCGATTTCACTCATCCTTGCTTCTGGAGGCTACATCACTTTCTTAAATAAGAGCAAGCCGCTGGATCTCTTAGAGATTGAGCGTGAAAACACGAACCTCAAAACGGCCTGGTTATTATTGAATTTTCAGTTGGAGGAAAATGAGAATAAGCTAAAGGCTTATGCAGAAGAGGACGACCATAACTATCGTGTTATCTTAGACGCTACACCGCTTTCAAACACAGAACGCCAGGCCGGTGTCGGTGGTGTGATTCGCAAAACGAAAGAAATGGAGCACTATCCTCTCATTTCTACCATCTTCGACAAGGCACTACATCTTAACAATCAGCTTACCGTTCAAAATGAATCTTTCGATGAACTACAAAAGCTGCTGGACAAAAAATTAAAGCAATGGGCCTCCCGCCCGGCCATCCAACCTATTGATAATAAGGATCTGGTGCGTTTACATACTACTTATGGCATGCGCTTAAATCCGGTGCTAAAAATCTGGACACCACATAAGGGACTTGACTTTACCGCCTCTACTGGAACACCTATTTATGCCACGGGAGATGGTGTGGTGCAAGATGCCTACTATTCCGATTCCTTCGGCAATGTGGTCTACATTGATCATGGCTTTGATTTTGAAACACGGTATGCACACATGCTGCGATTTATAGTTAACAAAGGAGAAAAAATAAAACGCGGACAAGTGATTGGCTATGTTGGCGATACCGGAAGATCAGCCGGTGAGCATTTACATTATGAAGTACTCTATCAGGGAAGTCAAATTAACCCAATTAACTTTTTTCAACGCGATTTGAATAACAAGGAGTACAAAAAACTTCTCGAATTAGCGAAAACAGAAAATAGTTCGCTGGATTACTAAGTTTCTAATCCGATTATCTCCTTTCTTTGCAGCCTGATTTTATCGACCATGAGGCTTAGTTTTTTTCTTCTTTTCTTCTCCACCACACTTTCTTTTTCACAATCAAAAGATACACTCAGCATTATCGGTGTTGGTGATATCATGATGGGTACTAATTACCCGGAGAATAAATTGCCTGCCAGCGATGGTTCTTTTCTAATGCGTGATGTAGAGGCCGTATTGCGCAATGCTGATGTTACCTTCGGGAATTTAGAAGGTACGCTTTTAGATGAAGGCGGCACACCCAAAACGTGTCGCGATCCCAAAGTGTGCTATGCATTCCGTACACCAGTTCGCTATGTCAACAACCTAGTGAGTGCCGGTTTTGATATGATGAGCCTTGCGAATAACCACGCTGGCGATATGGGAGATTTGGGAAGAAAAAGCAGCATGAAAACCCTGGAAGATGCCGGCATATTACATGCTGGTCAACTCAACCAAAAAACAGTTGTCTTTGATAAAGAAGGCGTAAAATATGGATTGGTGGCCTTTGCTCCCAACAGTAACTGCGTTCCGCTAAACGATCTCTCAGGGGCTAGAGAACTCGTGAAGCAGTTGTCGGCAGAAGTAGATATCGTCATTGTTTCTTTTCATGGAGGTGCAGAAGGTGCACAATACCAACATGTTCCGCGTACAACCGAACTCTTTCATGGCGAAAATCGAGGCGATGTGTACAAATTCTCTCATGAACTAATTGATGCTGGTGCCGATATCATTTTCGGACATGGTCCGCACGTAACCCGGGGTATAGAGGTTTATAAAAACAGGTTTATTGCCTACAGTTTAGGAAACTTCTGTACGTATCGGGGTATTAGCGTGTCGGGAATCAATGGCCTGGCTCCCATTATAAAAGTATACACGAATAAAAAAGGCGAGTTTTTACAAGGAAAAATAACCCCCACCTTTCAGACTTATGGAGTTGGTGTGCAAATTGACACAGAAAAACGCATTACAAAAATCATCCAGGAATTGAGCAAAAAAGATTTTCCTGAATCGCCTATTCGCATTGCCGAGGATGGTTTAATTAGTTATCTTGCCCAATAGCATGGCGTACAAAGAGAAAGAAATAGAAAAGCTTTATTACTCTATTGGCGAGGTAGCTGAAATCTTTGGTGTAGCTCCGTCCCTTATTCGTTTTTGGGAAACGGAGTTTGACGTAATCAAACCAAAGAAGAACAGAAAAGGCAATCGTCAGTTTACCAAAGAGGATATTGACAATGTTCGCACCATTTACCATTTGGTAAAGGAAAAAGGCTTTACCCTGCAAGGCGCTAAAGAAATGCTACGCAATGACAACCAATCCGTTCGCGATAAAATGGAATTGATGGAGTCATTAAAAAATGTTCGCAGTTTCCTGGTCGAACTTCGCGAGAAACTATAATTATTTCCTTCCCCTTATTTGATTGTCTTTTGATTTGAAAGGTCTACTCTTTTCAAATACTTAATTTTCAGTATCTTCAAATCCGTATGGATCAATCTCGCTTGTGCTTACTGGCACTCCATTTCATTCCCGGAGTGGGCGATCGGCTTGCGCGGCAACTGATTAGTTATTGCGGCTCTGCTGAGAACGTTTTTAAAACACCTAAAGGAAAACTGCTCAAAATTCCGGGTATCGGAAGTACCACTGCAGAGTCTATACTGACACACCGACCTTTTGAACTTGCAGAGACTGAACTGCGTAAAGCAGAAAAAGAAAAAGTGAGCATACGCTTCTACCAGGATAAAGAATATCCATCACGCCTTAAAAATATTCCGGATGCCCCCTCACTCTTATATTGTAAAGGCTCCATCAATTTCGAAAACCCGAAAGCTGTTGCGATTGTAGGCACCCGTAAATCAACACCCTATGGGAAAGAATGCATTGAACAGTTGATCGCGCAACTTGTCCCGCACAATGCACTTATCATTAGCGGACTTGCCTATGGCATCGATATCCAAGCACACAAGCAGTCGGTAAAACACTCTCTGCAAACCATTGGTGTAATGGGCAGCGGGATCGATATCATCTACCCTGCTGCACATGCCGAAACTGCCAAAGGGATGCAAGCACACGGTGGTCTTGTCACTGAAAATATTTTTGGAACAAAACCCGATGCTCACAATTTTCCTGCGCGTAACCGAATCATTGCCGGCTTATGCGATGTGCTTGTAGTAGTAGAGGCAGCCGAGAAGGGAGGCGCCCTCATTACTGCAGACCTTGCCAACAGTTACAACAAAGATGTCTTTGCTTTTCCAGGAAATATCGGAGCGAGTCATTCGGAAGGATGCAATAACCTTATTAAGAGCAACAAGGCTCACTTACTTACCACAGTTAAAGACCTGGAATACATTATGAACTGGGACCTTGCCTCTAAACCTGTTCAAAAGAAAGAAGCCTTCTCGTTGGAAGGCTTCGAATCAGATGAACAACTAGTCTTGAAAGTCTTGTTAGAGAAAAATCCCACGATGTTGGACGAAATCAGCTGGAAAACCAATTTATCCGTTAGTCAATTGGCTTCTCTCTTACTAGGTCTTGAATTTAAAGGCATTGTACAATCACTGCCCGGGAAGCAATACAAGCTAGTACACCGTTAGACCTTAATCGTTATTGGTGGTTGCTTTGGTATTGCACTTCTCCTTAATGATCTCGTACGCGCGAAGATCGCCTAACTCTCCCGCCTTGCTTAAATCTAAACAACCATTCTTCATGTCACCAAAATCAAGACGAAGAATACCACGCATGTAATAGGCATCAATACTCTTGGGGTTAATCTGAATGATCTTTGTTACATCATTAATAGCATCTTCATAGGCTAATAACAACTGCTTGGCTTTTCCACGATTGAAATAAGCTTCTACATAATTCTCGTTAATTCCAATGGCCGCAGTATAGTCTTCAATAGCCCCGTAATAATCCTGCAAGCGCATTTTCACATTGCCCCTGGCAAAAAATGCATCTGCATATTTAGGATTTGCCTCAATGGCCAAATTATAATCCTTCATAGCACCGTGCAGGTCTTCAAATTTTTCCTTTAGCGTAGCGCGCAACAAATAGGCACTTGAGTTTTTAGAATCCAATTCAATGGCTTTGTTCAAATTGAGAATGGCCTCCATGTAATCGCGCTTATCGATCAATTCACGTCCTTTTTGCGTGTACTCTTTGGAGGTTTGTGCTACCGCTGCAACAGAGCAAAGGAGCAAGAGAAGAAAAGTTAACTTTTTCATATATCTAAAATACTAAAATCCGGTACGTGTTTCAATGATTATGCCAATCTTAATGCGCTGGAAAGATTTCCATGGCTATGCGCATGGCCTCTGCAAATTCCTCCTGCTTAACATCGTTGCTTACTCCTTTCTCTTTCAGATAAGACAAAATGGTCTCCGTAGCCATATTGCCAACCAAATCATCCTTGGCCATGGGGCAACCACCCAGTCCCTTGATGGCGCCATCAAATCGTTTGCAGCCAGACTGATAAGCTGCTTCTATCTTTTCAAGGGCCGTTGCCGGGTTGGAATGCAAATGCACTCCGATTTCTATGGATGGATATGCTTTTGATAAGGAAGTGAACAGGTAATGGATATTCTGGGGAGTTGAAACCCCAATGGTATCGGAGAGTGAGATAACATCTGAACCTAAAGTAACCAATACATCTACAAACTTACCTACCAGATCAACTTCATACGGATCGTTGTACGGATTACCAAAACCCATACTGACGTACGTCACCAATTTTTTGCCCGAGGCAACACAAATGTTTTTAATCTCACTTAACTCATTTAATGCTTCCGCGATCGACTTGTTTGTATTTCGTTGCTGGAAAGTCTCAGATATGGACATGGGAAAACCTAAATAGGAAATGCCTTCGAAGGTGGCTGCCTCCTTGGCTCCTCGGGTATTGGCAATGATGGCCAATAGTCTTGAAGAGGAATGGCTTTCGGAGAAACAAAGCTCCCAAAGTCGATCGTGTCAAAACCAACCTTTAACAATTGATTAATGTAACGCACTTTATCCGAGGTTGGAATAAAGTCGTGCAGGCCCTGCATGGCATCTCGTGGACATTCTATTATTTTCATACGTGGCTACGCTCCATAAAGCTGCTTTCGGATGTATAACAAAGAAACAGTAACTCAATGTTACAGTAAAATTCTTACAATAATCGCCTAATATGTTCATTCAACCCTTCAAACGCCTTCTACAAATAGTACATGTGTATTAACTTCGACTAAAATTTTGCTATGCCTCTCACCGAACTGACAGAACCCTTGGGCACCAAGCGCGCCCTCCATCTTTTGCGCAGGTGTACCTTCGGAGTTACTAAACAAGACATCGACACTACCTTTTCAACGCTTACTCCACAACAAGCTACTGACCTTCTTTTCCGCCAGGTGCTGCCCGCTCCACTCCTACCTATTAACCCACAAACAAACCAGGATTGGATAGAGTCTGGAGTGTATGCCCCCGAGCAAATGGACGGTGAACTACAAGACGCGTTTAAAAAGTGGTTTATCGGACAAATGTTTGCACCCGGAATAGATACCTCCCTTCGACTCGCTTATGCCGCACGGGAGCGCATTGTCTTTTTTTTACATACACATTTTACAACCATACAAGAGAAAGTTGGCAACAGTCGGTCTCTCTATTTTCAAAATGCCTTGTTGCGCATGTTTGCGCTTGATGACATGCCGCCTCCTGTTTTTCCGGCTCCTGCCCCTCCTCTGGAGTTGAATATTAAAAACCTAACGGTAAAGATTAGTGTGGACAATGCTATGATTGCTTTGCTGGATGGTAATTTGAATGTGCGGGGTGGTGTTAACGAAAATTACGCACGAGAACTTCTGGAGTTATACTCTATCGGAAGAGGATTGGCAGGAACCCTACCGGATGCAAGCGAACAAGGTGATTACATCGTATATAAAGAACAAGATGTTCAAGAAGCAGCAAAGGTACTTTCCGGATGGACGACCAACACGGATTTTGGACCTATTACTGGCCCAGAGGTTACGCTCGATCCAGAAACACTCTTACCCAGAGGAAAA
>LNEN01000103.1 GCA_001464155.1 Cytophagales bacterium Ga0077538
CTGAAGCGAGTGCCTTAGATGAAATCAGACAATTAGTTGACTTGATTTATGCACAACCCGAAACAGCCAAAAACATTTGCCGCAAACTCTATCGCTTCTTTGTCTACCATGAAATAACACCGGACATTGATAATACCATCATTGTAGAGATGGCAAGTACCCTTCAAGCGAATGGATTTAAACTACAACCTGTAATAGAAAACTTAGTCCGCAGCCAGCATTTCTATGAAGCCGCCCCCGGAGTTGGAGACGATGCCTTCGGGGGTATCATCAAATCCCCGCTGGAGTTAGTGATCAATACTGTAGGCTTCTTTGGACTAACAGCACCTGATCAAAATACAAACCTTACAGGCTTTTACGATTTCACGGGGGCTGTACTCAATGAGATTGATAACCAAGGCATGCACTTCTTTCAGCCTTTTGATGTAGCTGGTTATGAAGCCTACCATCAGTTTCCAATTTATCACCGCAGTTGGATTAATGTTAATTATCTCACCAGGCGCTACGATTTTATTCGAACGATTGTTAACCCGATGTCGGATAGTCCACTCAAGATTGACGTGTATCAATTTGTTAAAGACAACATCCCCGATGCCATTGCCTCTAATTCACGTTTACTCGTAATCGAACTCTGCCGCTACTTCTTACCCATCAGCGAAAATCTCACTTTCGATGCTGCGGCCGATGACAATGCCGGTATTACCGCTGAACGCTTAAACTATTTTCATACCGTCTTCCTATCCAACATTGATCCAGACCCAGAAGCTGCCTGGACCTTGAGATGGACCACTGGAGTAGGTATTGCTACCGCAACAGAACAGTTGCAACAGCTCTTCAATGCGCTGCTTCAATCACCCGAATATCAACTTCATTAATCCCCTGCCATGAAGAGAAGAAGTTTCCTTAAGAAATTGCCCATTGCGGTCAGCATTCCCTTTACGCTGGCAAACATTCCGATTAACGTAATGGCAGAAAATGCACTCACGCGTTTAGCACGGCAGAGCAGTAATGATCGGGTGCTGATTATTTTACAAATGCATGGAGGGAATGATGGACTCAATAGCATCATACCAGTAGATGCTTACGAACTCTATTACAACGCGCGCCCCAACATCGCCATTCCATCTAAGAACTCTACTCGTAAGATGATTGAGTTAGACAGCACACTTCCACTGGACATGCAAGTGGGTTTACATCCAGACATGGCGCACATGAAACGGCTGTACGATCAAGGTAGAATGGCGGTTGTGCAAGGCGTCTCTTATAAAAATAACAATGGTTCTCATTTTCGGGGCCGCGACATCTCCTTTATGGGTGGAAGTTCCGATGATTACTTTTCTTCAGGTTGGGTGGGGCGATACTTAGGCAAAGAATATGAGCCATTAAATTATCCAGCA
>LNEN01000104.1 GCA_001464155.1 Cytophagales bacterium Ga0077538
TAATAAGATTTCATCTGATTGTCCCTCTCTACCAAAAAACAGATGGCATTCATCAATTGTAAACGGTCTGAGTCCTGGGAACGGATTAACCGTACCCGGATCAATGTCTACCATTGACTCCTGGGAATACTGGGAGGTCTCTTCGATATGGGCCTGCTGGCTTTTCATTACAGCAGAATTTCGGCCTTGCCAATGCTTGGGGGATTAAGCAAAGGCTAAAATTCAGTTTAAAAAATTAACTCAACTTCAAAAATTATAAAAAAATAGGAGATTTCTAAGCATTCTCCATTAAATATAAACTAAAAACTGATCGGCTAGCTTTACATGATCGGAAAGTAATTCGTAAAACTGATTCTTATCAAACTTCATCAGCAGGGAATCTTCCGTTATTCTGGCGTTGTTAAAATTGGCAAACCCCTCCTTCACAACCATTTCTCCAACAAATTGTCCTTCAGTATAATGCGCCACTAACTCCCCCCCCCTAAACAAATCCAAACCACCTGAAACCACCAGGTAGAAGCTTTCATTTTGCTGATCATCTAAAACTATTATCTCTCCTGCCTTCACGTAAATCTCGTCACTGATATCGGCCACATACGACAACACAATACCCGGAATTTGTTGGAATAACTCAATTTTACTAAGGAAGAGAATCCGTTCAAAGAGCATTTCTTTACCCTCCTTAGCGAGAATAGCATGATCAAGCTTACGCTTCTTTTGAATGCCCAATCGCTTGGAATTGTCTTCGTATTCTTTAGGATTAATCTGATGAAGCGACCAGGCTGCCACTTCACAAACCAATTCATCTGGATTGAATAATTGTGCAATCAAATCCAACTGAAAATCTCTGATTTTCATAAGACCTATCTGATACAATACGCAAGCCTTCGTCCACCGATTGGTTTGAGTAAAGTCACGATTGATTAAGAACTTCAAAACTAATTTGGCATCCAATCGTACTCTCGGATAGATATCCTCCAGGCGGCTAATGCGTTCATTGTCTGTAAGGTCATCCAATACTGGAATTACACGTTGCTTTAATTGATCGGAAAGGAATACGTCCAACAACTCGACTGCATAGGCAATGCCCTCGGGCGTACCACTATCAATATTCTCCTTCACCAACTGGATAGAGTGCGTGTCGTACAACATGGTGAGCAGCATATATATATGCTCTATATCATTTTGTACTTCCCAACGGATGGCCTGCGCAATTTCCTTGTAAATGCCGTTCTGCTCCATCTCCTGAAGCGCGCTGATATTCCATCGGATGTCGGCCACGTCTGCCTCAATGGCATATTTGATACGGGACACTTGCGAGATTCCCGCTTTAAAACCTGTCTCCCCCAAGGCAATAAGCGCCTTCGATACCACTACCCTGTTGGGATAATCAATTTTTTGCCACAACATTTCGCGAGAACGTGCTCCGCCAATACGCCCCATCACCTGAATAATGCGAAGCATAATTTGTGTGCTCTGGCCGCTTCTGTAAAAAGCTGAATCAAGCGCACCTAAAGCAGGTTCCCCAATCAGCAACAAGGCATTTAAAGCCTGATTACTAAAGGTAGAACTTCCCAAATTCTCGATGAGGGCATTAATGACTTCTGCATTGTACCGCTGAACCGCAGTTGTGATAGCGGTATTCCGAACCTTCTGCTCAGAGTCTGTCAGCAATTCCATCAAAAAGGAGGTGGACTCATCTTTAGAGGTGTGCAACAAAAGTTCCGCTGCATATTGACGATCACTGGCATCGTGAGAACGGGTTAGCTTCTGAACCCTGGCCTTGGTTATTTCCCCGCTGTTCTCAATTATCATTTGAAGGTCAGCCTTGCTCAGCACCTGCTTATGATTGTCTTCTCCATTGGCGTTTCCTTTAATTACATACTTATCGGACACAGAAAGCCCCTTTAATTCGTTCATCCTGTGTTGTGCATAATGTCGAGCTCTGTCGTCTGCATTGCGCATCAACATGTTAATCCATGAGGGTATTTGTCCGGCATTAATTTTCTCCAGTAACTTAAAGGAGAAAACAGCCTTGGCCGCCTCCGGTACTTTCAGCAGCTCTTCTAACTTATTGGTAAGCATGGTGTACCCCCGCTCGAGCTTTTCCTGTGTGATGTTTACACTTTCTAACTTCTCATGTATTTTGTTGCGATAGCCTTGGTAAAGTCTGTTAATCACCAACACATAAGCCCCTACCAGCAAGAGCAGCAAAGCCATGATGTAGATGATTTTAAAAAAAGGCAACAGTACCAATCCGAAAATGGCTAAACCTGCCAGAAAGCGTGCTAATTCATTAAAGGTTCCTTCCACTTTTGATTGAATGGCAAAACGCAGACGGCCGTCCAGCGGAATAAAGAAAAGTTTAAAAACAGGGTTCTCCAGAGAGTCACGCAACGTCCAACTAAACAAGCGCGTAAGGGCGATGCTCACAAAGAAGAAAACGTATCCACCCTGTGAGGCATCATTACCATAAAACAATCCTGTTCCTAACGAGGTAAAGGCAAAAAGACCAATGATAAGGGGAAGGATAAAAAGAGAGACGCGTAAACCATAATTGCTAATCACACGCTGGTTAACAAAGGTCTGCATGATCAAGCTAAGGATGTAAACTGCACCCATGAAAAAGGCCATGAAGTTTGTAAGCTGCCGTTCGTCAGGGTACTGTTGTTGCACTACCTGTTGAAAAGAAAACTGCGATAGAATATACACCGACATGGATACCAACAAGAAGACGGATAAAATGCGGGTATACGGTTCTTTTAAGATTTGCAGAAGAGAAGTCTCACGTTTGTCTACGGCCCCATCACTTTCATCATTGGGGTCGTCTTTCGACATTTTGAAGGTCGAAGAAATCACAAAGAGCAAGATGGATACGATCAAGATGCTGATCGCACATAGCAGCAAGTAATTAGTTGTATCCGGAACAAAGGGAGCTGTCAGTGGAATAAGAAACGATGCAACAATGGCTGCCAACAACTGACCCGTATCAATCCAGCCGATAATTCGCTTGGATTGACGGAAGTTGAAGATACGACCAAAGGTACCCCAGAAGCTTAGCAAAAGAACGGCCGTCAAAGGGCCCGACATACAGTAGAGAGCAAAAATCAGTGTCTCCTCTAAGTCTGTGCGAACATGTAACAAGTAGTAAACTCCCACTGTAAAGATGGAAATCAGGACTACTGAAATAATCGTCAGGATAGAATACCGTATTCTGCTCTGAAAGAAGTAATAAATAGCTGTGGTAACAATACCCAACGCACCTGCCATTAAGAATGCCTTATTGAGTTGATCCCCTAAACGGCTTAGAAAGAGTGAGTCGGCTGTGATTTGATAGGTGGCAATAAAGATACCCATGAAGAAACCGGTTGCCAGCATAAGGGTAACCTGTTTTGCTTCCTGACCAGAGGTCCAGATTCGTGCAAAAAATGACGTCAACACGATAGGTAGAATTTAGTAAATCTAAAGATAATGAAAGACTCAGCGTAAATGCAAAAGACCGGCTTTAAAGGCCGGTCTTTTTATAGGAAAAGCTTGTTCTTACTTTGTCTTCGTGCTGTCTGCTTTGGTGGTTACCCCACCCTTTTCATTTTTATAGGCAGCGTTTAGACCATCAATCACAGGCTTGGTGATGTCCAAGGTCTCCCCTCCGTACAATACGTCACTACTAGGATCGTACTTTAACACTACCTGAAGATTGTTCTGCTGACCGTAGTCTTTCAAGAAGGCAGTAATGCGGTCATAGAGTTCTTTATTCAACTTATTCTCTTCAATGGCCAGCTCCTGAGAAAGGCTT
>LNEN01000105.1 GCA_001464155.1 Cytophagales bacterium Ga0077538
TGTGAGTGATCTCTTTGATGAAAGGAATGAAGCGATTACGTCCCAAATCCGGCACCTGATAACTACAGCGCATAAGAAAGGCGTAAAAGTTGGTTTGTGCGGACAGGCACCAAGTGATTATCCTGAATACGCGACCTTTCTGGTGAACTGCGGGATTGATTCTATCTCTTTTAATCCTGATGCCTTAATAAAAGGAATACAAAACATCATGGTTGCTGAAGCCGCAACGAATGAAAAGAAGGTAAAAGATATGGCTTAAGCCTTTGTAGTGTCTTCAGGTCTTTCGACCTGACGAAACGTGAAACGACTCTACCGTGTTACAGGTAGTAGAGACTACCGTGTTGACGGTATTTACTTCGTTGTGTTAGTTCTCCACCCTGGCAATGGCTACTTTTAAGAAAGCCTCTCAGCCCAATGAAAAAGCAAACTCTATACATTCTTTTTAGTATTCTCATTACCTCCTTCGGAGTAAGTGCCCAAAGCCCCGCCAGTGTCTGGTACTTCGGGCAAAATGCCGGAGTCGATTTCTCCTCAGGTTCTCCCAAAGCCCTAAGTGACGGACAACTGAATACAGAGGAAGGTTGTGTAACCATTAGCAATCAAAAAGGTGTGCTACTCTTCTATACCGATGGCGTATCCGTCTGGAATGCACAACACAAGCGCATGCCCAATGGCAGCGGTTTGTTTGGATCACCTTCCAGCACCTCCTCAGGTGTGGTCATCCAACATCCCGGTAATCCTAATCAGTTTTTTCTTTTCACCGTTCCGGCCACAGCCGATACAGCAGGTTTCCGCTACTCTATGGTGGATATGAAATTAGACAGCGGTCGCGGAGACATACTCCCTTCGTTAAAGAACATTAAACTAAAACATCCCGTGACGGAGAAGTTAACCTCCACCCTGCATCGCAACGGCAAAGACTATTGGTTACTTCTGCACGAGTGGATGTCGGATGTATTCATCGCCTATCGTATTACAGCCCAAGGCTTGCAAACAGAACCCGTATTGTCATCCGGTGGAAGCATTCACAATGGAACTACGTTGAATACACAAGGCTATATGAAGGTAAATCCCGATGGTACCAACGTGGCCTTGGCGTTAGAAGAAAGCAATGTGATTGAGTTGTTTGATTTTGATAATGAAAGCGGAAAAGTCTCAGCGCCTATTAGCATGTCCTTACCACAAGGTTCCTATGTGTATGGTATTGAGTTCTCACCAGACGGTTCCCTACTCTATGTATCAGCCGCAGGAACAGGAGAAATTTTTCAATATAACCTGCAAGCAGGTTCGGAAGAAGCGATTCGTGCCAGCGCTACCTTAATAGGTGCCACCAATCCAAAAGCCTGGGTGGGTGCCTTACAAATAGCAATGGATGGAAAGATCTATTTTACAGTTTATAAAACTCCCTATCTGGGTGTGATTGAAAATCCAAACATCCCTGGCATCGGTTGTGGTTTCAATCAGCAAGCTGTAGAGCTACAGGGAAGGCTGTCCACCTTGGGTTTACCTACCTTTAGTCAGCATTTTTTCTATCAGCAGGAAAACAAGAAAATAGAATACTTCAATGAAGCCAAGGTCGTAAAGGGAAAATCACTGGTGTTGAAAAACATTCTTTTCGACTTTGCGAAGGCTACCTTGAAGCCAAGCTCCAGTGTAGAGTTGGACAAGGTGGTAAGAGCCATGAAGGCCGATCCAACGTTGAAAGTGAAAATAGCAGGTCATACCGATAACATTGGCAATAAATCATTCAACATCACGCTTTCCAAAAACCGCGCGAAAGCTGTTTCAGATTATTTAGTTAGTAAGGGAATTGCTGCGTCTTCCATCACTACCGAGGGATTTGGCAGCAGCGTTCCTGTGGCTGGAAATGATACCGATGCAGGACGGGCCCTGAACAGGCGCGTGGAGATTATGTTTCAGTAAAAGCTTTTCAAATCCTCCAGAAAAAGAAAGCCAGTCAAGTTATTGTAACGAGTTGACGTTAATGGTGTGATTCACCCAAGGTTAATGCTCACTACTTACAAACTCTTCTTTCTCCACTTTCGGGTAGAGCTTGAAGTACGACAAGCGTGTAGTGACCATGTGCTTGCGTTTGGAGTAGGTGTATTGTGCTTCTACTAAATCAGGTGTGGTTAGCAACAAAGAGAAGGAGAGAATTAGTTCGGTAAGTTCACCGACAACAAAATATCGGGAAGCATCTTTTCCACTTAAGGAAACTTCGATATAATCCCGCTTAGGACTAAAGGTTTCTTTCATGATGGCCACACGGGCATAGTTATCTCTGCGCTCCATAACCTTCAGCACATCTTTGCCGGTGAGCCAATGTCGTTTGCTCTTCGTAATGATACACGAGACGGAGTAAATACCTTCTATTGTGCTGGCCTTTTGTCCATCGCGATGCAAGTAGCGATGAATCATATCTTCAAAGCCAATCTCTTCATACTTAAAGCGTCTGGGTTTGTTGGACTGTGATGTAACATCGTGTGCCAACATCAGCACCAACACAAAACTGAGCAACTTCATACAATTCGAATTAAAAAGTATTCTTCTCTTATCAAAAATCAATGTCGGCATACTCTCCCTTTATACTGGTACGGCAGGATAAACGGCCTTTCAAGGCATGAGGTTTAAAAGTAGAGTTGCCTAATAACATGCGCACACACTCTTGTATACCTTCCGTAATCGAGGGATGAGGATGTACACACTCTGCCAATTCTTCTATGCCTTTATCCATCGAAATGAGCAAGGCCACTGCTTGTATGGCGCTGGAGGCATGATTGCCAACCACTTTCATACCGAGTATGCGCATGTGCTCATCGTTGGTAACCATTAGCTTGATAAAGCCCTGAGTGTTGCGCTTGGCGATAGCACGTGGAATACAACTGTAATCAAGGGTTACTACTTTATAATCGATTCCCTTTTCACGTGCGTGAATCTCATTCAAGCCTACTCCGGCAACTTCGGGGCTCAGAAACATAATGGTGCTGATGTTTTCATACACCAGCTTGCGTTTGGGATTTCCAAAAATTCGCTCCACGGCATAACGCCCCTCCAGCTCTCCCACATTCACCAACGAGATGTCAGCCGTAATATCACCCACGGCAAAAATATTGGAGATGTTGGTCTGGGTATCGTTGTCTTCTATACCGCGCTTAGAAATATTAATCCCCACTTTGTCGTCCCACAAGTCCTCAAGGTTCGGAACGCGACCGACAGAAACCAATGCCTTCTCTACATTAAATACTTCCTTACTGCTGTCGGTGTATTCTAATTCATACTCCACACGACCGTGCTTAATTTCCATGCGCACCAGGCGTGAGTTACGGTGAATCAAGACACCATTATTCTCCATGTTGCGCTCAATCACGTTCACCACATCCTCGTCTTCGAAAGGAAGAATGCGATCCCCCTTATCAATGAGGTGAACCTTGGTTTTACCAAAGCCCGAAAAAATGGTGGCGTACTCGCAACCAATTACCCCGGCTCCGACAATCACCATGCTCTCTGGAAAATCGCTTAGCTTTTCAATGCCTTCACTGGTCAGTACAATTTTTTCATCAATAGGAAGCTCGGGTAAATAGCGCGGACGACTTCCTGTTGCCAGAATAATGTAATCCGCCTGTACCACCTCCTTGTGATGGCCATTCACAATCTCCACTTCATGCTGGCTGATGAGTTTGGCGGTACCTGTTTTAAATGACAACAGCGTTCGCCCATTCATGTTGCGGAGTACTTCCATGTGCTCATGCAACATTGACTTGCGCTCACCAACGGCTCGTTGTACTTCTTCTTGTATTTCACCGTAGTTGATACTCGGTGCCTTCAGATTAAACCGCTTCAGATTTTTACGGAAAGAGGCTGCTTCGCGCGATAGTTCCCACCAGGTTTTAGAAGAGAGGGCTCCATTGGTAACACCGGCTCCCCCCACTTTATTTTTCTCGATGAGCAATACTTTCTTTTTGAAATCAAGTGCGCGCATGGCCGCTGCATAGCCGGAGGGGCCTGCACCGATCACCACCAGATCGAATTTTTCCATAGACTAAAGCCTTAAGCGATTGAACACCTAAGGTACACTTAAGTAATTAAGGAAGGAAGAG
>LNEN01000106.1 GCA_001464155.1 Cytophagales bacterium Ga0077538
AACGAAGTAAAGAAGAGTGCCTTTCGACCGCTGCTTCCGGATGTTCGCTTTATCACCTTTAATGCACTCGAGGATCTTCACTACATCTCTGATAGAACCGCTTGTGTCATTATCGAAACGGTGCAAGGTGATGCGGGTGTAAGGGTTCCTACAAAAGCCTACATGAAAGCGCTTCGCGAAAAATGTGATGAACATTGCGTACTCCTGATCTTCGATGAAATACAATGTGGCATGGGACGTACCGGTACACTCTTCGCTTTTGAGCAATTTGAGGTAGTGCCTG
Source organism: Cytophagales bacterium Ga0077538 (assembly GCA_001464155.1). Classification (GTDB taxonomy): domain Bacteria; phylum Bacteroidota; class Bacteroidia; order Cytophagales; family Cyclobacteriaceae; genus Chryseotalea. The sequence goes on from LNEN01000106.1 coordinate 284, forward strand.
ACATCCTCACCATTGGTAAAGCCTTTGGTGGTGGCTTGCCAATCGGTGCCTTTATTGCTGATCAGCGCTTAATGAAGACCTTGACGTACAATCCTCCTCTAGGTCACATTACCACCTTCGGGGGGAATCCCGTGTGCTGTGCTTCTGCGCTTGCCACGTTAGAAGTGATTGAACAGGAGAATCTGTTAGTCACTGTAGAACAAAAGGGTGCTCTTATCCAATCGCTACTTCAACACCCAAAAATCAAGGAGATCAGGCGATTTGGATTGCTCTTCGCCATCGATTTTGAAACCGCGGAGGAAGTAAACCGAATTGTGGAATATGCTAAAGACAAGGGTGTCATTTGTTATTGGTTCTTATCGCACCCTAACAGCTTTCGCATAGCACCTCCCCTTACCATTTCGGAGAAGGAAATTAAAGAAGCCTGTGCTATCATTGTAGAAGCCATTGATCGTTCATAACAGTATCTGTTTCAAAATTTTAGTGACCAGACCCCAGCTTTAAAAATGGAAGTAAAACCTTTTGATCGCCTCGATTACACCTTCAAGCTCTTCATCGTAATCGCCTTAGCCATTGCTGGCATTATCCTTATCAAGGATATTGTGGTACCCTTGGCCTTTGCAGCTTTCTTATCTGTGGTGATGCTTCCGGCCATAAAATGGATGGAAGGTAAAAAGGTAAATACCATTCTTGCTATTACCTTAGTCTTGCTTGGGTTCACCTGTGTACTTATACTGCTAGGCTGGCTGATCGTAGATCAGATTGCTTCTTTGCTGCGAGACCTTCCTGATATTGAAACCCGCTTAACTGCTTTCACGACAAGAACCAGTCGCATGCTTCGTAATGAGTTTGGGTTTAGTCTTTCAGAGCAAAATACTTTTATCAAGGATGTCTTAAAATCAGTAAGCACCTACGCTGGCGATGTACTTGTGTCTACCACCAATCTCATCTCACTGGTTATTCAAATTCCCATTTACATTTTCCTTTTCCTTATTTATCGAGATAAGTTCAGAAGCTTTTTCCAAAAATTACTCCCTAGCCAGGAAGAAATGAACTGGAAGAAAGATTTGGAGAATGTATTACAGGGCTATGTAACAGGCTTGTCACTTGTTACACTCATCATTGCCGCTTTAAATACTATTGGACTTGCGCTTTTAGGCATTGATCATGCGATCTTTTTTGGCTTACTATCAGGCTTGCTAACGGTTATACCCTATGTTGGTATTTTTATTGGTGCGGCCTTACCTACCCTGCTGGCTCTGCTAACAAAAGACAGCGCCTGGTATGGAGTTGGTGTCATTGCGATTTTCTCCTTTGTCCAATTCCTCGAGGGCAATTTTATTACACCGCGCATTACAGGGTCCAAAGTAAGTATCAATGCCTTGGCGGCTATTATCGCGTTGCTCCTGGGTGGTAAAATATTGGGTGTTGCAGGGATGATTTTAGCAGTACCGGCTATTGGCGTTGTGAAGATAATTTTAAGCCATACAACCCATCTAAGGGCGTTTGTTGTGCTCTTGGAAGATGATGCTCAGTCTAAAACTATTAGAAAGGAAGTACCTTTAAATGATACGGATAATGACGGATGATTTACTTCTCCGTTACATCCAATAGTTTATTGCGCTGATTGAACTCTAAAAGATATTTTATCAACGTTTTGTAGTCGTTCTTATCTGACTCTTTGTTATAGAGCTCCAACAATTCAGTATCGTACTCAGTTAAAATTGACTTCATTGTCTGTCTTGACAACATATAAGCATTTCCGTCATTGTCAGGAAAGAACATCACCCAACCAGGATTTTGATTTGCTTTTGCCTGTCCAATAAAAAAGGACACAGTGGCTCCCGCCACACCATACATAGATAGTCCCAATTGAGTTGAGTATGCGTTGCTTTTAGCAACATTATCTTCAAAGTATAGAATCTGACCAAGCATTAAAAAAGGAACAAAATAGTTTGACTGGCCATATACTTTTGCATTGATAAAGGTCGATTTGCCATCACTAAAACCATACACATTTCTGATTTTCTTTCCTTTTAGGTCGTACAAAGAGTATTTTAAATAATCTCCTGAGTCAATTTTAATTGTGAAACCGTTGGTGATCGAAGGTGTATTCAATCTAAACTCAGAAAATTTTTGATAGATACCGTATCTGAATTTGGGGGTAGTAAGAATATCGGATGTCGCGGAATCAAGCTGTGCCATGGCCACACTATTCGAGAAAAGAAGGAAGACAAAAAGAAACCCTCTCATCATTTCTTTGTTAACCATAAAACAAATTGCTGAACAGAAATAACAACACAATTGATCAAACTTTCTCGATCACAAAATTGTGATTGGTGTAAATACAGATGTCGGCTGCAATGGTTAAGCTTTCGCGCACAATCTCTTCTGCGGTTAGCTGAGGCGCATGTTTCTTTAAAGCCAAAGCAGCCGATTGTGCATACATAGCCCCTGAGCCAATGGCTGCTACATTGTTATCGGGCTCTAATACATCACCAGTGCCAGAAAGTATCAGTAGTTCATCTTTACTGGCTGTGATCAGCATCGATTCGAGTCTGCGCAGATAACGATCAGTACGCCAGTCCTTTGCTAATTCAATGGCTGCACGCTTCATGTTGCCGCCATAGGCATTCAGCTTTTCTTCGAAACGCTCCAGCAGGGTAAATGCATCAGCGGTAGAACCAGCAAAACCGGTTACGATCTTCCCGTCCATCAGCTTGCGGATTTTCTTCACGTTGCTTTTGGCAACATAGGTACCCATGGTGGCCTGGCCATCGGCACCAATGGCTACTTGTCCGTTGTGTAACACTGCTAAAACGGTAGTGGAATGAATCTTTGTCATGTTCAAAATGTCTATAAACAAAATTCCCTCTCCAGAGGAGAGGGATTTGATGCTCTTATTAAATCAAAATTCTTACAGGATCTTCCAATAAGCCTTTCAAGGTTTTCAAGAATGCAGATCCAACGGCACCATCTACAGCACGGTGGTCGCAAGAAAGTGTTACTTTCATCACGTTACCAGGCACTAACTGACCGTTTTTCACCACAGCTGTTTCTTTGATGCCACCAACTGCCAGGATACAGGCATCCGGAGGATTGATAATGGCTGTGAAGTCTTCTATACCAAACATACCCAAGTTTGAGATAGAGAAAGTGCTTCCCTCCCAATCCTTTGGTTGTAATTTCTTATCGTGAGCCTTCTGAGCCAGGTCTTTTACTTCGGTAGAAATGTGTGACAAGGATTTGTTATCAGCAAAGCGGATAACGGGAACCAACAAACCATCTTTTACGGCTACGGCCACACCAATGTGAATGTGGTGATTCTTGCGAATCTTATCTCCCAGCCAACTCACGTTCACATCCGGATGTTGACGCAAGGCTGCAGCTGTTGCTTTGATCACCATGTCGTTGAAGGAAATCTTCACCGGACTAATCTCATTGATGCTCTTACGGGCCTCCACAGCTTTATCCATGTTGATCTCCATGGTTAAGTAGAAGTGAGGCGCGGTGTACATACTCTCCGCCAAACGCTTAGCAATGGTTTTACGCATCTGCGAAACGGCTACTTCTTCGAAGCTCTCCTGTCCTACCACCTGTGGCAATACTACTGGAGCTGAACCCGCTTTCGCTGGAGCAGCCTGGGCACCTGGTTTGAAGTTCTCCACGTCTTGTCTGGTAATTCTTCCATTATCTCCGGTACCGGGGATGCTGGCCAAATTGTACCCCTTTTCACTGGCCATTTTCTTGGCTAAAGGAGATGCCTTTATACGGCCGTTAGACGAATGCTCCGCTGAGGCAGTTTGGGCTGCAGGAGATGGCGCCCCCCCTGAACTAGCAGGAGTTGCAGTTTCAGGTTTTGAAGGAGTTTGTGCTCCTCCAGTGTCTTTAGATTGATGAGCTTTTAGTAAAGTTGCCCAGTCTGCACCCTTCTCGCCAACGATAGCCAAAACACCATTTACAGGCACTGATTTACCAGTTTCTGCACCCAGGTAAAGTACAGTTCCGGTATTATAGGACTCATATTCCATGGTTGCCTTGTCGGTTTCGATCTCCGCCATTAGCTCCCCGGACTTCACAGTATCCCCAATTTTCTTGTGCCAGGCAGCGATCACTCCTTCGTTCATGGTATCGCTCATTTTAGGCATCAGCACTATTTCAGCCTTTATGCCAGAGGTATCGATGTTTGCGGCAGGCGCTTGAGTTGCTGCCACCTCTTGCTTAGGAGCCTCTGCTTTCGCTCCGCCACTTGCAGCAGCTTGACCTGCTCCTTCTAGTAATGCTTTAAAATCTTCTCCTTTTTTACCTACAATAGCCAGTACATCATTCACCTTAACCGCCTGACCTTCGGATGCTCCAATGTATAAAACGGTGCCTTCATTAAACGACTCATAATCCATGGTGGCTTTATCGGTTTCGATCTCCGCCATCAGTTCTCCTGATTTAATGCTATCGCCCACCTTCTTGTGCCATTTCGCGATGACACCCTCCGTCATCGTATCACTCATCTTGGGCATGCGTACAATTTCTGCCATGTAACTCTGCGTTTATAGTCTGTTAAACAGTCAAAAATAAGGCATCACAGCCGAATTTCAAGTGATTTAGAAATTAATCGTACCCAGCAGGAATTCAAACGAAGTAGTCGATGGACTGAGCCCTACAGTATATCGAAAACCAATATCGATCTGAGGTAAAAAGCGGATGATATTCAAATCAAATTTTACCTCACCTCCTACAGATGTGTATGCACAAACGCATTTAGCCGAATGCGCTGAACATTAAACAAAGGCCCTAAGTGAATGTCGGGATACCACAGTGGCATGGCATAGTTGGCCGACATGGAATAAAAATCCTCTGCTCTAAAGACCGACTGACCACGAGGCACGGGTGCTCTGTTGGGAAATACATAGTTTGTCAGGAAGTTATCTGTATACAAGGTTTTTTGATAGGCCCAATATCCATTAATCGAATGATGCTTAAAAAAACCTGGCATAAACAACTGAGTATAGAAGGCAAATAATGAGCCTTCGAGATTGCTGTTGAATCCCGTTTGGTTCCAGGTAAGATTAAACGACTGACCCCATCTCGGTAGAAAATCACGCCCACTTTGCTTAAACAAACGGTACGCACTCAATTGAAATTGATTATAGATCAAGTCGTTGTTTCCTACGTAATTTCTTAGCGGATACACACTCTCTAGTGTGTCGTTAATGAAAAGCGCAGGAGCATACCGTTGTCCTGAAGGTGAAAGTGAGTTCTGAAATTCTGAAACTTGTGTATAACCAATAGAGTTGCTGATGTTCATGCCGCTCACATACTTAGAACGGGTAAAATTCAAGGGTATGCGTAGTCCTGCTAAAACGCCTGTTTCTTTCCAGTCCAAGGTCAAGTTTCGAATGAGTACTTCATCACGTGTAGTGTCTTGTGGAGGAACAGGGTTTCTTTCTATTACACGAATGGGAATGTCTCCTTCATTCACAGAACGATCTGCCAGCGTAGCGGTGAAATTGACAATCGGAAGCCAGGCTTGATAGCTCACAGTAGCATTCCAGGCACCTGCGCTTTCTGCGATGTTGTAGTTATACCCGGCTGATACAGCTGTAGTGCTCAAAATATTTCGTGACGTAAGACCAATGGTGGTACTGGTGAGATCACTGTCAAAATAAGCGCCCCAACTAATGGGATTTATAATGCCGGTCGCTTTGGAGTATTTCTTTGATGGCAATACGGTTTGCGGAATACTATCCAAGAGATTCGGTCTCCCCTCCTGATCAGCCAGGAATTCAAAAAAAGTTTTCACCGGTTTTGTGAAGGACACTTCTTTCCATTGCGTTTTGTCCACTGGGACATGCACCACATCCAATCCATTGCCGGACTGTTCGTTGTAATACATCACACTGCCGTCTTTCGTAAAGGCTGGATTAAAGGCTCCGTATTTACTGGACGTTATCTGGTGGCGAATATTTTTATTGATATCATATGCATAAATATTGTCGATGCCACTCACGGGTGAATTGAAAAACAGCAAGTCATCTTTCAATACAGGATGACCGACATTTTCATCGCTGATGGGTAACAAATCCTGCACGAACCCTGATACTATGTCCACAACAGAGATTGTTTTTCCCTTGCTGGTGGTCTTAAGTACTACGATCCTTTTACCATCGTCAGAAAAACGTGGCATGGAGTAAAAGTCATTAGAAGGATTTTCAATTCGCTTCAGGACTCGCCCGGAGAAAAAATCTAAAATAACAATGAAGGTTTTATACTCAGTGTCTGTTTCAATAGTAGCAACCTGATAACCATCGGGAGAAAGTGCCGCCCCTGCATAGCGTGACTTGCTGGATATGCGAAACAATTGATTGGTATGTACATCATACGCTTTTATCACAGAATAGGTCTTTACTTCCCATCGTGGATTGTATTCGTACTCATTCCACACCACTTTTGAATTGGCTGATGACAACATCGCTCCGTCATTGACAATCCCCGGAGTAAACACCCTCTTTTCTTGCCCATCCTTTAACAGTACCAACTCATCTACCGTACCGATGCCATCCTTCAATACTAAGATCTCGCCATTCTCTAAAACTTGTGGAAAGCTATAATTGGTATAGCTTTTATTCTTTCGTATGTCTATCGTTTCAAAATGGGTTAACGCTAACGTCTCCAGCTCCTCGCGCCAGCGCTGAGTATACCTATCGGCCATCTCTTTATACAATTTACTGACGCGTATACCGGCATGGTGGTGAAGAGAGTTGGTGAACCGAAAAGGTAAAAAGGGAACATTCCAGGTGCGTTGGGTAACCTTTGCCCAGATAGCAGGGTCATTTGTTTTCTCACGCAGGTAACTCACCATGTTGTATCCAAGTACGTAATGATCCGGTATGAAGTGTTTATAGGATCGCAGATACTGTTTGTCGTAATTATACTTTCTTCCCTCTAGCAGGTTTGTCCGAAACATCATGTTGAAGGCAGGTATTCTTCCTCTTCCACTTCCCGTTAAGGCAGTTTCAGTGGCCACCGCATCACCTTCCCAAAACCATTGCGGCACGGACAAGCTTCCCATCGCGGCTGCGGTGGCAGGACCAAAGGCATAATAGAATAGTTTATTGAATCCAGTAAGGGAGTTTTCGAACTGAACCACATGCCGATACTCATGTACCGAAAGAAGGGTGAGCCAATCATTACTTCCCTGAAAATTATAGTTCTGGGACGGCATCATGTAAAACTCACTTCGTCTGGGAGTCATGGAAACAAAACCATTAGAAGTAGCCGATTGACTTTGTAGCAATACAGTAATTTTTCGTGGAGCCTTCCCTAATGTATTCGATTCTACTTTCCGGATATGCTCTAGTGTATTGGCAACACGCTGCGCTTCTGCTTCGGCCTGTTCCTGATACACCACTTTAATGAAGGGTGTATTGACTTGCCTCCATTTTACCGAAGGAGGGTTATTGCTTAAAACGCTTGTTTGGGCTTGAGGCCGGAGAACAACGAAACAAAGGAGCGCACAAAGGATAAGTCTCATGTAAATAATAGGTCGCGACCAAAGATAGCCGAAAATGCAAATAAGACTTCATAAAAAAAGCCACGTTCAATCGAACGTGGCTTTTCATATATAGTATTTTG
>LNEN01000107.1 GCA_001464155.1 Cytophagales bacterium Ga0077538
TAGACAAAATGACCGCTAGTATGCCAAAATCTGTAGGAAGTGTGAACCTTGGTGCCCATCTTTTAGAAGTTGCCTGGGAAGTTTGTAATCAAGTGGGGGGAATTTACACGGTTATTCGCTCCAAGGCTTCGACCATAACCCGCATCGATCAAGTAGATTATTGTCTGGTAAGACCTTTTGTGAACAAGGCAATTTTGTCTGAGGTAGAAGCTTTGCCGGATGACACAGACCTCTATGCAAGAGCAGCGGCCAATCTTCGAAAGCGAGGCTTTGACGTGTTTTATGGTACCTGGTTGGTAACGGGCAAGCCCCGGGTGGTATTGCTAAATCCTAACGCCATTGAAGACAAAGCACTAAATGTTGTCAAATACTTACTCTGGAAAAATCATGGCGTGGGTACTCCCGGTGATGTGAAGTTGATCAATCAGATTGTTGCCTTCGGCTACTTAACCAGACTCTTTTTAGATGAGGTTGTGAAATTAAGGAAAGATAAAAGGCCCATCATTGCTCACTTTCATGAGTGGATGGCCGGATTGCCCATCCTGGACATTAAGCGTGACAAGCTTCTTATTAAAACTATCTTCACCACACATGCAACTCAATTAGGAAGACATCTCGCCATCAATTCTCCTCACTTTTATGCTCATCTTCCCTTTTTCAAATGGGAAGATGAGGCTAAGAAATTTGGTGTGGAGGTGGAGGCAACAATCGAGTTTGCCTGTGCGCAGAAATGCGATGTGTTTACCACTGTGAGTGAAGTAACCGCCCGGGAGTGTAAGCACTTATTAAAGCGAGTTCCGGATGTAATCTTGCCCAACGGTTTGAATATTGAGCGCTTTGAGGCCTTGCATGAGTTTCAAAATTTGCATGTGCAGAATAAAGAAGAGATTCACCGATTTGTGATGTCTCATTTCTTTCAGTCTTATTCTTTCGATTTAAGTAAGACGCTTTATTTTTTTACTTCAGGTCGATACGAATATAAAAATAAGGGCTTTGATCTTACACTAGAAGCACTCCATCGGCTTAACGCTAAGCTAAAAGAAGAAAAGTCAGACATTACGGTGGTTATGTTTTTTGTAACTAAACGTGATTTTGTTTCGGTGAAACCTGAAGTGCTGCAGGCGAAAGCCATGTTGCAAGAGATTCAACAAACCACCAAGGCAATTGAGCAACAGGTAGGCAAAAGACTTTTTTTTGAAAGCAGCCTTCAGCGCGAAACTCAATTACCAGATTTAAACAACTTTGTTGATGAGTATTGGAAATTGCGTTATCGAAGAGCCTTACAAGCCTGGAAGACAAAGAAAAATCCTCATGTGGTTACACACCAGTTGGTGCAGGAAAACACAGACGAAATCATTCAGTTTTTGAAAAGTAAAAATTTACTTAACCATCCAACGGATCCGGTAAAGATTGTCTACCATCCGGATTTCATTACTACGAATAGTCCGCTCTTTGGTATGGATTATAGTCAATTTGTACGAGGGTGTCACCTAGGAATTTTCCCCAGCTTTTATGAGCCCTGGGGCTATACGCCCTTGGAGTGCATGGCAAGTGGTATCCCCTCTGTTACCAGTGATCTTTCGGGTTTTGGCGATTATGTGGTTAGCGCAACACCTGAGTATGAAAAAAACGGACTATATGTAATTGAAAGGGGGAAACGTACTTTTGACTGGTCAGCCAATCAATTAAGCGATGTCTTGTATCGCTTCACCCAATTGAGTATGCGCGAAAGAATTCAACAACGTAATCTTGTAGAAAGTAAATCAGCACACTTTGATTGGCAAAATTTAATTGATAAGTACTTAGAGGCCTACCAGCGTGCATTGCCGTCTAAGAAATCATAAAGAATGGATAAACTCAGAAAACCTTGACTACAAAGCCCTCAGCAATTCTTCAGCAATTTTTACGAAGGCTCACGAGTCTGGGTGGTAATAATCGTTCGCTATTTTTGCCTCGATTGCATGCAGAGCAATTGATTGATTTACAAGCATTCAGTTTTTTGAAAGGTGAAAAAGCATTTTCACTGATCAACGCATTGATAGCCGGAAAAAACAAAGCCTTTTGTCAGGTACTGGACAGCCGGATGGAAAGCAATAATAAGCTTAGTCAACGGGTAAAACGTTTACAGCGTCTGGATGGCTTTTTATTTGAAGAGAGAGGTTCTAACGATCTGCATGTAGGGTGGCCTTTTGTTCACGGAAAATTTAATGACGGCACACTCGTGCGCTGTCCATTGCTCTATTTTCCGGTAGTCATCAAACAATCGGGTTCCGATTGGGTATTGCAACCCAGGGAAGATGCCGGGATAACGTTTAACAAAACTTTTTTGCTGGCCTACTCTTTTTACAATCAGGTTAAGGTTGAGGAAGATCTATTGGATTATTCTTTTGAAGATTGGGAAAGCGATAGCACAGTTTTCAGAACACAATTATATCAAGCCTTGAAGGAGAAGGTGGAATTAAATTTTAATGCCGAGTTGTTTGCGGATGAACTCCACGCCTTCACAGAATTTACGAAGAATGAGTTTGAAGAGAAGCACGGGGTGGGTGAATTAAAGCTACAGCCAGAAGCCGTGCTCGGAATTTTTCCTCAAGCTGGTTCACAGTTAGTTCCTGACTATGTAAACTTGATCAATCGTGAACCTGTGGTTGACCTTGAAAGCCTTTTTTCGGAATTGCATCAACTCTCAGATTCTCCTCGTATTGTTAAAGAAGAAAATTCATTTACTCCTTTACCGCTAGATGAATGGCAGGAAGAAGCTATTCTTCGTATTAAAAAGGGTAGCTCCCTTGTTGTGCAAGGACCACCAGGTACAGGCAAGTCGCAATTGATCAGTAATATTATTAGTGACGCCATTGCTACTGGTAAGAAAGTATTATTGGTTTGTCAGAAGCGAGTGGCTTTAGATGTAGTCTATGATCGACTCAGCGAGCTGGGACTCAAAAACTTTATTGGCCTGGTACATGATTACCGAAACGATCGGAAGAACATCTTCTCAACTATCGCATCCCAAATTGATTCTGTTTCAGATTTTAAAAATCTTAACAGAAGTATTGATGTTATTCAAGTTGAACGTCAGTATTATCAAGTAAGCAGGGAGATTGATAGCCTGGCAGAAGAATTGGAAGAGTTTAGGTCTGCGCTCTTTCAAGAGGAGGAATGTGGATTGAGTGCAAAACAATTGTACTTAACCAGTTATCCCTCCAAAGCAACTATTAATATAAAGCAGGAGTATCCTTTTTTTGATTTTCGAAACCTGCCTTCTTTTTTACAACTCTTGAAGCGATATGTACGCTATGCGAAACGTTTTGAAGAAGATGGCTATCCCTGGAAATATCGGATTTCTTTTGCGCATGCCGAATTTGCTGAGCTAAAGAGAAGATTGAGTACTGTGGATGCGTTACTCTATTTCAAAGAATACTTTGAGGAGCGAACAAAAACGATGGTAGGGGTCTCGCTTGCTATAGAGCAGGGTGAGGCGTTGCTCGCAAATGTGGAAAGTATCAAAGAGATGCAAGCCTTGTTGTCATCCGAGGAGGTATTTAACTACTTTACTCGGATGGTTGAAGAGAAAGATGAAGAGACCAGTTTGCTTTGGGTCGATAATCTTCGGTTGATGTGCATGAACTGTTTTGATGGTGCAGGTATTGAAGCGACACTACCGTCTGATCAGTTAGTAAAATTTCAAGCGGTGCTTCAGAAGCGAATGGAGGCACGAAAGCGAAGTATTATTCGCCTCCTGCAGTGGGAATGGTTTTCGGAAGATAAATACTGGCTCAAGCGGGTGTTGGTCGACAACGGCTTGCAATACAATCGCAAAGATTTTCAGGTGTTAGAAGCTCGTTTGGATAACAGACTCAATCTTGAGCACCAACTTACAGCACTTCGCGTAAAGTCATGGTTATTGGACCTGCCTAGCAATGTTCAACCAAACCAGTTGTTAAATTGGTTCGAAGCCCAGAAGACCGCGATTCGAGCCAAACTCCTGTTTACTTCGCTTCGGGAGGTACAGCAGCATGTTGCTCCTTCGCGCTTTACAAGACAAACATTTATACAAACGTTCGAACAATTAGCAGAACTTCTAAAGGAAATTATTCCCGCACGAGTGAAATGGGAACAAGCCTTATCTGCCTTTCAGATCAGAACGTTGCTAGAGGATGTATCTTTTAAAGAAGGATTGGTTCAAACTTTGCAAAATGATTTTGAAGATCTGGTGGCTTTTGATGAATTGAAAAATCAACTGTCTGCCAATGAAAAAATAGTTGTTGAAAAACTATTTCAGGCCGTGGGGCAATGGGATGAAATTTCGTTTGAGAAATTGTTTCAAAATAGTTTGCGATTGGAGTGGTTGAATCATTTGGAAACAAAGTACCCCATACTGAGACTTGTATCGACACAACGCTTCGATGAAATGGAGCGTGAACTACAAGAGGCAGTGGTACAAAAACAAAAACTGACAAAACAACTTTTATTACTCCGCATACGGGAGCGGACTTATGAACATATTGAATATAACCGTCTCAACAATCCGGTTACGTATAGAGACCTTGAGCACCAGGTTATCAAAAAGAAAAAGATATGGCCCTTGCGTAAGGTCATCACCAGCTTCCATCACGAGTTATTTGATCTTATGCCTTGTTGGATGGCATCACCCGAATCTGTCTCTGCTATTTTTCCGCTAGAGAAGTTATTTGATATTGTCATCTTCGATGAAGCTTCACAGTGTTTTGCGGAGCGTGGCATCCCTGCTATGATACGTGGTAAGCAGGTAGTGATTGCTGGTGATTCTCAGCAATTGCAGCCCAGTGATCTTTATCAAGTACGTTGGAC
>LNEN01000108.1 GCA_001464155.1 Cytophagales bacterium Ga0077538
TCCGCTCGTTATTTTTCTACCGTTTATTTACAAGGTCATTACCGTAGCCAGCGTCATGACTTAATAGAGTTTTCGAATCGACATTTTTATAAAAACCGTCTGAAGATGCTTCCTGATTTTAGCGAAGCCGAAAACCAAGAACCGGCCATTAACTTTGTAAAAGTGGATGGCTTGTGGGAAAATCATGTTAATACAACAGAAGCAGAAGCGGTTGTGGGATTGGTTGTTGATTATACGGATAAATATCCCGAGAAAAGTATTGGTGTTATTACGTTTAATGCTCCTCAGCAACAACTGATTTGGGACAGACTGGAAGCAGTATTTTCGGAAAGGCAAAAAATGTTTCCTGCCTCCCTGATGGTAAAGAATATCGAGAATGTGCAAGGTGATGAAAAAGACATCATTATTTTCTCCATTGCTTATGCACCCGATAAAAAGGGAAAATTCAATTTACAGTTTGGCAGTCTGAGTTTGGCTGGGGGTGAGAATCGCCTGAACGTTGCGATTACCCGCGCCAAAGAAAAAATATTAGTGGTTTCCAGCATTTGGCCCGAGCAGTTGGAGGTAGATGAAGTAAAAAATGAAGGACCTAAATTGCTAAGAAAATACCTTGAATACGTTCGGAGTGTTTCCTCGGGTCAGCAACTGCTTTTGCCTTTTGAAGGAGCCGCTCATAGTGCCGATTGGTATTTAAGCACCAAGCTGCACTCGTCCCATACACAGGTAAGCCGACTCCCTTTTTCTGACATGGTAGTTTCTAAACTATACAAGCCAGAAGCACTTGTCTTAACAGACGATGAGTATTATCGCAACGCACTTTCTGCAAAAGCGGCACATGCTTACACTTCGCTTTTGTTGGAGAGAAAGGGGTGGCGATTCAAACGCTTTTTTAGCAGGCAGTACTGGATGAATGCGGAAAAAGTGTTACTGGATGTTCAAAAATTGCTGAACTGATTTTTTAGTGTATTGTGTAGCTAAAAGAAAGCTTTACTACCTGATTTGTTACTGCGGCTTTATCATCTCCTCCTTGTTCCTCACCAATTTTTAGCAGTCCAGCCTGATAAAATAATTGTAAGGCCATAAGTTCATTTAACTGATACGTCACTCCAGCATTCAATCCCGCGTCCAATCCATTATAATAATCTTTTACATCTTGGGTTTCGGGCAAGCCAAAAACCCTTTGGGTGGCGTCATCATTTTTAACTGTTGCGTCCAGTAAGAAACTAAGCTGAGGGCCCAATCCGATGGACCATTTTTTGGAGAGTGAATAATTGACAATTACCGGAAGGTCTAAATAAGACAATCTGGTTGTATAGGAGTAAGTAAAAAACTGTGAGGAGGCATCATATTGTCCACCAGAATAATCAGCACCCTTTGAGGAGAAAAGAAGTCCGGTCGATAACGATATTTTTTCAGAGAGCGTTTTATCAACTATCATGCCACCATGAAGGCGAAAAACCAAGTCTGGATCCGAGAGGGTTCCTCCCCAATCTTTCTTATCACTACCTCCAAAATTTGCAACTTGTGGACCTGCCACAACATTAATTTTCCATTGGGCATGGCCTTTGGTAAGGCAAAGCACAAGTACAACCAGAGCAAACAATATCTTTTTCATAACAGGTGTTATTCGTACTTCAGAAAAGTTAGTACATAACAATTGTTTGAGCAAATAAATATGGAGTTAACATCCATAACCCGGTTGCTGTAGGAAGTGGGCATAACAGGCTTACCTATTACTTGCAGAATAAAAAGCCGACTCATTAGCCCATCGCTGATTTTGCTTCCATTGTTTCTGCATGTTGAGAAATATCCAAGCCAAGAAGTTCCTCTTCTTTTGATACACGCAAGCGCGTAATGCTGCCTACTACTTTGTAGATAATCCAGGAGCCTCCGAAGGTGAAAATTCCTACAATCACTAAAGCCAACAAATGGTACTGAAGGGTAGTGAAGTTACCATAGATGGCGCCAACATCTTTTGCAAAAACAGCCGTTAATATCATGCCGACAATTCCCCCTACACCGTGACATGGGAAAACGTCCAGTGTATCGTCTAACGAAGTCCTGTTTTTATAATACACCGCCAGATTGCTCACCAACGCAGCAGCAAAACCAATAAATACACTCTGGCTGATGCTCACAAAACCGGCAGCAGGTGTAATCGCCACTAATCCAACCACCGCACCAATGCAGGCACCGATGGCGGAAATTCTTCTGCCCACCAATGCATCGAATAGTACCCACGTTAGCATGGCAGAGGCAGAGGCCATGTTGGTAGTAGCAAAGGCTTGAACGGCCAGTCCATTGGCTGCCAGGGCTGATCCTGCATTGAAACCAAACCAGCCAAACCACAACATGCCGGTACCTAAAATGATAAAGGGAATATTAGCTGGCTGATGATTATTGTTTTGACGTTTACCCAACACAAAGGCGCCTGCCAAGGCGGCAAATCCAGCAGACATGTGAACAACAGTGCCTCCTGCAAAATCCAGCACGCCCCATTTGCGTAAAAAACCTTCCGGATGCCAGGTCCAGTGCGCCAGAGGACAATATATAAGTAAAGAGAAGAGCACCATGAAGAGTAAGTACGAAGTAAACTTTACGCGCTCGGCAAAACTTCCGGTAATTAAGGCAGGAGTTATGATAGCAAACTTCAATTGAAATAGAGCGAAGATTAAGAAGGGAATGGTAGGCGAAAAATCTGGATGAGGGGCCAAGCCAACATTGTTGAAGCTGAAATAAGTAAGTGGATTACCAATAAGGCCATGATAACTTTCTCCGAAGGCCAAACTAAAACCAACCAGGTACCAAAGCAGACTTACAACG
The DNA here is from genome assembly GCA_001464155.1 of Cytophagales bacterium Ga0077538. Lineage (GTDB taxonomy): Bacteria > Bacteroidota > Bacteroidia > Cytophagales > Cyclobacteriaceae > Chryseotalea. Next base: position 2,824 of record LNEN01000108.1, read on the forward strand.
CCAAGCGCAATAAAACTTTGTAGCATCGTGGAGATCACATTGCGCCAACCTACCATGCCGCCATAGAAGAAGGAGAGACCAGGTGTCATAAAAAGTACAAAGGCTGTGGCCACAATCATCCAGGCAGTGTCTGCCTTATCGATAGTGCTGGCTTCTTCAATAGAAAAGGTAGTGGATGAACTTATTAACGAGACTATCTGTAGACCCACTAATATTGAAAAAATTACAATCCAACGGTTTTTTGGTTTTCCCATAACCCTAAATTTTATTATTTAATGTGAAATTTATGAAGATAGGGTTATAAAATACCTAATTGATTAAAAAATTGTTAAATACGACCTACCGTATGTTAGCTTCACACGATTGAAATCATATTTGCTGATTGACTATCTTTTAAAAATGAAAGGAGCCCTCCCTGTCTTTTTCCTATGTGCTGTGTTTTGCGCGCATGCCAATCCTACAGATAGCCTCGAGAATGTCTTGCAAAAGGCTAACGGAATTCAACGCGCTGTGGTATTGAATGAGTTAGCAATGATTTATCAACGAACAGACTTGCAACAGTTGAAACGCATTGTAACACAAGCAAAACAACATGGTTCCATAAGCCGCGATCCACTCGTTAAGGTTTATAGTTTTCTCACCTTGGGTTTGTACTACAACCACATGGGCTTATTGGATAGCTCTATTTATTCATTTAAGGAAGCAAAGAAATTATCGATAGACTTAAAAGAGGTTCCCTTGCAGATAAAAGCAAATGCAGACCTGGGACGAAGTTTAATTACAGCCGGTAAAGCACAAGAGGCGCTTGAGAATTTATTTGAAGCGCTAAACTTATTAAAACTATTTCCTGACAAAAAAGATACAGAGTGGCGGGTGCGTACAAATATTGCTTGGGCCTATCTGGAGTTGAAACAATATCACGATTGCATTCGCTTTGGTAAGGAAAGTTTACGATTGATGCAGGCAGAAGACTTGCAATGGATAGCCGCGTATTCGTATAATAATGTTGCCGTAGCGTATGGAGCCTTAAAGCAATACGATTCTGCTCGTGCACTCATTACTAAATCCATACAAATAACAGAAGCGAATGGTAATAACCACACCTTAGCCAACGCCTATTTTATACTTGGAAAAATCTATGCAGAAACGGGACAATATGCTTTAGCACTGCAGCAGTATATGAAGGCAAAACCTCTCCGTGAAAAGGTAGGAAACCCCTCTTACATTATTTCCGATTTATATGCCATTGCGGATCTTTACTATGAAATGGGAGAGTATACCCATGGAATCGAAAACGCATTGGAGGCATTGAAGGTAGCAACGCAATTTAACCTGCTGCTCAAATTTGATGGCACCTATCTTTCGTTGGCAAAAAATTATGAGGGCCTGAAGGATTATAAAAATGCCAGCAAGTATTATCAGCTATGGGCATTGGCCAAAGACAGTGTGTATAGTCAGTCACATGCCGAGGCTATTGCAGATATGCAAACTAAATATGAAACCGAGAAAAAGGAACAGCAACTTGCTTTACAGCAAGCTACACTGGCTCAACAGCAGGCACATTTGCAACGAACCTATTTTGTGATAGTGGCCTTAGTGATTATTGTAACCTTGTTATCGGTTATTTTTCTCTTGCTTCGCAGTCGATACAAGCGAAAACAACAGTTAGCTGAAAAGCAGCAAGAGTTAGCGGTGCGTGAAGCCTACATTAATGCTACCATTGATTCGCAAGAGCATGAACGAAAACGGGTGGCGCAAGATTTACACGATGGCATGGGGCAACTTATATCGGCTTTGCGCATTGCGGTGGGCCAACTATCCCAGGGTATAGATGTAAAGGAGAGGGTAGATGTAGTAGAAAAGAGTGAGAGAATTTTGAGTGATATGCATCGGGAAGTGAGGGCTGTGGCTTTTAACCTTATGCCCCAGACACTCATTCAACGGGGTTTAGTGCCGGCACTTCAAGAGATGGCCTTGCGCATAAACGAGACTGTACCTTTGCGAATAGAAGTCACTAGCTTTGATATGCCAGAACGTTTGTTGGAAGTACAAGAAATTTCTATTTACCGCATTCTGCAGGAGTGGACGACAAATGTGATTAAGTATGCCAATGCCACTAAATTAGTTATCGATCTGGTATTGGATGAGGGAGAAATTCGCATCACAGCGGAAGACAATGGACAGGGTTTTGATCCTTTAGTAGTTGAGCGTTCTGCTGGCAATGGCTGGAAGAACATTCAATCGCGACTTGGCTTGTTAAAAGGTTCACTTGACTTGGACACCCATCCGGGACGACAATCCACAACCTTGTCCCTTCAGTTTCCCTTGATGCCCGTACGCGACCCTGAGAAGGTAGCCTAAAATACCCACCACTACGGATAATTTTTAAGAAGAGGCTTTTCTACTTTTAGTGAATGCTTTTGAAAGGTATTTACTATCTTTTGCGAAACAACAGAAAAACAAAAACCCCCATGCGTGTTGTGTTAGTAGATGACCATGCAATCATGTTAGATGGCATCAAGGGTATCTTATCCAATGTGGAAGAACTTGACGTGGTTTATACAGCAAACCGGGCAGAAGATGCGTTGAGTTATTTTAAGTTGAATCAGGCTGATTTGTTAATTACTGATTTTAACATGCCGGGTATGGATGGGCTGGCTTTGATCCATGCCGTTAAAAGAATAGTACCTTCCATTAAGATTATCGTGCTGAGCATGCATGACGAGATACACCTTACCAAAGAGATACTTAAAAGTGGAGTCAATGGCTATGTTCTGAAAAAGGATACCCAGCAAGAATTGCTCACGGCCATTCAGGAAGTGCAACAAGGCAAGGTCTATCTGAGCAATGATATTAATAAATTATTGATCAGGAATCTGGACCAACCCGAGGATGGAAAATTATTGACTGATCGAGAACGCGAGATTGTGAAGCTGATTGCCAAAGAGTATAATAATAAGGAGATAGCCGAAGAACTCTTTATCAGTGAACGAACCGTGGAGACTCACCGGAAAAACATTTTTCGGAAAACAGGAACAAGTTCACTGGTGGGACTCATCAAATTTGCTTATTCCAACAACCTGATTTGAGACTTTTACCGATAGACATCCGTACTGGTGGGTATACCAAACTACTCCTTTCGGGGTATTGCATTGGGTAGAGAAGTAAATTAGATTTGGAGGGAGATGTGCTTTAGCGCTCTCAATCTACTTTGAAAATATAAACAATACCTAGAACAGGGTATTGCTTTTAAACATAAGTGGCAATTACTTGCGACTTATAATCCCGTTGGAGGAAGCAGCATACAGCTTGGGGAGTGTGCTACTGATGCCAGCGGGTTTTTTATTGTCTTTCCAAAGAGCATTTCCAAACCAATAGGCAGTCGTTCGATCTTGCAGACTCAGCTTCGCCTTCTTCTTTTAATGTTTTACCTACCATCTGTTAGTCTGTTGTCATAGTTCTTCTATTGCACACTACTCTTTGTGTTCATAAATACTACTATATGAATGTAAAGCAGCCATTTGTAGGTGAAAGGGGGGTGAAACCAATCCTGATAAAGGCTGTTCACAAAATTCAAAGCAAAAATTCACCACCAAAAGGAGTTCCAAACAGCTGATGTATACATTTCAGTGATTGCGCGTGATTTATACTATTGTTGTAATAGCCTATATTTAAGCATATGAAAAAGTTACTGATTTTGGTTCTCCTGTTCGGAACCCTCCAATTCGTAAACACCAAGCCATCCGTTGCGCAAGATCGCGTGGCGAAAGCTCCGGAGCAGAAGTTAGGAGAGGGCCCGTATACACAACTCATCATTCGTGGTGTTACCCTTATTGATGGTACCGGTGCACCTCCGATTGGGCCTGTAGATATTGAAGTAAAGGGAAACAGAATTACTAAAATCCAAACGGTTGGATACCCCGGTGTTGCCATCAATGCTGAAGGCAGACCCAAGTTGGAAGCGAACGGTAAAGAGCTGAACTGTGAAGGTATGTACTTGATGCCCGGCTTTGTCGATATGCATGGACACATCGGTGGAAGTCAAGCACCTTTTGCAGAATATGTATTTAAACTTTGGATGGCCCATGGCATCACCACCATCCGCGAACCTTCAGCAGGCAATGGCCTTGATTGGGTCTTAGATCAAAAACAAAAGAGTGCCAAGAACGTAATTGTGGCGCCACGCATACATGCTTATACGGCCTTCGGCATGGGTTCTAAAGAAAAAATTGTAACCGCAGAGCAGGCGCGTGCCTGGGTAAATGAAAACAAAGCAAAGGGTGCCGATGGTATAAAATTTTTCGGAGCCTCTCCGGTCGTAATGGATGCTGCCTTGCGTGAAAATAAACGCTTGGGACTGCGTTCAGCCTGCCACCATGCACAAATGGATGTAGCACGATGGAATGTAGTTAAATCAGCAGAAGCGGGCCTCACATCCATGGAGCATTGGTATGGTTTGCCTGAAGCCTTATTTACCAATCAAACCATTCAGGATTATCCGCTTGATTACAACTACCAAAATGAACAGCATCGTTTTGAGAATGCAGGAGGACTGTGGAAACAAGCGGCAGCGCCTTACTCTGAAAAATGGAATCAGGTAATGAATCAATTGTTGAAATTAGATTTTACACTCGATCCAACGTTTAATATTTATGAGGCCAGCCGTGATTTGCACAAGGCCAGAAGAGCGGAATGGCATGAAGAGTATACACTGCCACAACTCTGGACTTACTTCCAACCCAATAAGCGGGCACATGGTTCTTATTGGTTTAACTGGGGAACTGAGCAAGAAGTTGAGTGGAAGAAAAACTATCAATTATGGATGACCTTTGTGAATGAATATAAAAACAGAGGAGGGCGTGTTACCACCGGATCGGATTCTGGCTTTATTTTCCAAACCTATGGCTTTGCGTATGTGCGTGAATTAGAGTTGTTGCGTGAGTGCGGTTTTCATCCCTTAGAGATCATTCGTTCGGCCACTTTGTATGGTGCACAAGCATTGGGTGTAGAGCAAGATCTGGGCTCAGTAGAAGTAGGTAAGCTCGCAGATCTGGTAATCATTGATCAAAACCCCTTAGCTAATTTGCAGGTATTGTATGGAACGGGCGCAGTAAAGTTGTCGGATGACAATAAAGTTGAGCGCGTAGGTGGTGTAAAGTACACCGTTAAAGATGGCATTGTGTACGATGCCAAAAAATTATTGGCGGATGTGAAAAAGATTGTTGCCGATGAAAAAGCAAAAACTGGTTTTGTGTTGAAGCAACCAGGTATGGAGTAATTTGCCCTAACGGAATATGAAGCCCAGCATATACGTTGCACTATTCGTAATTCTTGTCGCTTGTACGGAGTCCAAAGAACCAGAGGTTATTGGATTGGACGGGCGTGCCTTTTATGAGCCCTCACGATCGGTTACACAAGAACAGCAATTGCAACAAAAGCTGAGAGAGGCCAAGCAAAAGTTTGAGGAAAATGCTTCTGAAGAAAACTACATCTGGTATGGGAGAAGAGAAGCCTACCTCATGCATTTGCAAAAGGCAATTGCTATTTATACAGAGGGCTTGGAAAAATATCCTGATTCGTATCGCTTATATCGCCACCGCGCCCATCGCTACATATCCATACGAGATTTTGACAAAGCCATTAGCGATAGCAAAAGAGCTGCGGAATTAGTTGCTGGAAAGCCAGTAGAAAGTGAACCGGATGGCGCACCGAACAAGTTGAATATTCCTAAATCGACAGCGCAGTCGAATATTTGGTACCATTTGGGTTTAGCTTATTTTCTTAAAGGTGACTACACGAATGCTGCCAAGGCCTATGAAGAGTGCATGAAATTTTCGGACAACGATGATTTGTTAGTGGCCACTACCGATTGGTTGTACATTACGTATCAACGCCTGGGACGAAAAGAAGAAGCGGAAGCACTGCTGACGAAGATCAATGCGCAGATGAGCATTTTGGAAAACGAGGCTTATCATAAAAGACTGTTGATGTATAAAGGACAGTATCAACCTGAATTACTGCTGGCAGTTTTAGAAGAAGGGCAGGACCCGGATTTTGTGTTGGCTGCACAAGGCTATGGAGTAGGCAATTGGTACTTGCTTCAAGGAGATACGACTAAAGCGATTGACTTATTCAAAAAAGTAGTGGAGGGTCCCTCTTTTACTGCCTTTGGTTTCATTGCAGCGGAAGCCGATTTACAACGCCTTCAGAAATAGGAATCAATTAAATTGTCTTTATGGCTAGTTCAATAGAGGCTTTGATTTGCTCAATATCAAAAG
>LNEN01000109.1 GCA_001464155.1 Cytophagales bacterium Ga0077538
TTCAGGAGAGAGACGCTTCCAGGCTTCCAAACTGGCAGGTTTGGAAATGATCCCCGCCTATGTGCGATCTGCGGACGATCAGCAGATGCTGGAGATGGCCCTGATCGAAAACATTCAGCGTGAAAACCTGAATGCCATTGAAATTGCCCTTAGCTACCAGCGCCTGTTAACGGAATGTAATTTGAAGCAGGAACAACTAGGCGAACGTGTCGGTAAGAATCGCGCTACCGTTACCAACTACCTGCGTTTACTCAAGTTGCCGCCCGATATTCAAATAGCTGTTCGTGACAATCGCCTGACCATGGGTCACGCCCGTGCCATCATTAACGTGGACAGCGCAGACCAGCAGTTATACATATTCAAGAAAACCCTTGCCGAAGAACTCTCTGTACGAAAAGTGGAAGAGTTGGTACGCGAAATGAGTGCGCCAAAAGCAGGAAATGAAGCAACCCCCTCCTCTGCCGGACCATCCGCAGCAGCGAAAGAGATGGGACAATTGCAGTCTCGTTTATCATCACACTTCAGCACCCGCGTAATGGTTAAAAGTGATGGAAAAAAGGGGGAAATTAAGATTCCTTTTGTGTCAGTTGAAGATTTGAATCGCATCCTTGACATTCTTCGCATATCTTAGCGACCAGAATGAATTGGTCCGTACCCGTTAAAACATCTCACGAAAGTGGCACTAAGGAAAGTTATCTAAGAATAGCTTTCCTTTTTATGCTTTTCTTAGTCTTTACCTCTTGTGTGGTCGCGCAGGATTCTACTCAAGTGAAATCTGTGCAAGACTCCATAATAATCGAAGATGGAACAGAAATAGACCCTCTGGACTCCGCCAGAATGGCTCAGCTCGCCAAACGCTTCAATCCGGACAAAGCCTTGCTGTACTCAGCGGTTTTACCGGGGGCAGGACAGGTATACAATAAGAAATATTGGAAAGTACCCATCGTGTATGGAGGCTTTCTCTTTCTGGGGTATTTTGTGGATGCTTACAATGACAATTACATCTTTTATAAAGAAGAACTTTTTAAAGAACTTAATGATCCTGGTTCTAGCCAGACTGGTTTAACGCAAGACAACCTCCGCACCTATATCGATCGGTACAGACGCGAACGGGACTTCTTTATCGTACTCACGGGCCTTTGGTATTTGCTGCAAATCCTCGATGCACACGTAGATGCCCACTTGAAGGAATTTGAAGTAAACCCGAACCTGAATGTGCGCATAGAACCAACCTTTAAACAAGATATGATGTTGGGCAGACAAAGTGGCTTCTCAGTTTCGATTCGATTTTAATCTTGTAGCGTTGTTGCAGTTGCTTGTCAAGTACTCAGTGAAGGTGACATCCTGATTTGTACACAAAGTCATTCTAAAATCTTTTATGAAAATACTTCTGATCGGCTACGGAAAAATGGGAAAGACCATCGAGACCTTAGCCTTAAAAAATGGGCACACCATTGCCGGTATTATCGACATTCATAACCAACCTGAAATCAAAAATTCAAAGGCAGACATTGCCATTGAGTTCTCTCGCCCGGAAGCAGCTTACGAAAATGTAAAGCTTTGCATTGAAAGTGATTTACCTGTAGTATGCGGCACTACAGGCTGGTTGGAGAAGCGAAAAGAGGTTGAAGTATTATGCCAACAGAAAAATGGTACCTTCTTCTACGCCTCCAATTTTAGTGTGGGGGTTAATGTTTTCTTTAAGGTAAATGCTTACCTGGCTTCTTTGATGAACTCCTTCCCTTCTTACAATGTATCGATGGATGAAATCCATCATACCCAGAAGAAAGACGCTCCCAGCGGTACCGGTATTACTCTGGCCGAAGACATTATTAAGCATGTCGTGCGTAAAAAGAGCTGGATTAATAAAGACGAAGAATCACCCGAACAAATAGCCATTCACTCATTCCGCGTTGACCCCGCCCCCGGGACTCATGTGGTCAAATACACCTCCGCCATTGACGACCTTGAAATCAAGCATACCGCCCACACTCGTGAGGGTTTTGCTCTAGGAGCCCTGGATGTAGCCACCTGGATCGTAAAAGAGCAGAAAAAAGGTCTGTTAAGTATGGATGACTACTTGAAATTATAGGCCACTTCTGGCGACATATGACAAAGTCTGGGTTTTAAAGGATCAAGGGCCGAGAAGTTACTTGGACGACCCTAGAGCTCATGTACCAGTCCTTATCAACCTCAGCCGGAGGATCTAGGCACTAACGAAAGAAATCCCTTTATTTGCAACTTTTATTTTAGAAAACGATACTATGAACTGGCAGTTTTGGAAAAAGAACGAAGAGAAAAAGAACGATACGAAGCCTAAATCCAAGTTGCGCGAATGGGTAGATGCTGTGGCCTTTGCCGTGGTGGCTGCTACCCTTATTCGCTGGCTCATTATGGAGGCGTACACCATCCCTACTCCTTCTATGGAGAACTCCTTACTGGTTGGTGACTTCCTTTTTGTGAGCAAGTTTCATTATGGTACCCGTACCCCGGCCACTCCCCTACAAATGCCATTAACGCACCAGAAGATCTGGTTTACGAACATTCCTTCTTATACAGATGCGATACAACTCCCTCAATACCGTCTTCCTGGTTTCACCAGTGTAAAACGGAATGATGTGGTCGTCTTCAACGTACCGGGCATCGAAGAGAATAACCTGTATACACCAAAGTCGCAATGGATTGATTACCCAGTTGATTTAAAAACCAATTACATCAAGCGTTGTGTGGCCATTGGTGGGGATACCATTGAAGTACGCGATCATCAGGTGTTTATCAATTCAGCTCCTGCGGAGAATCCTCCCTTCATGCAAATGAACTACGATGTGTATGCGGAGAGTCAGATCAACGAGCGCGTCCTTAACAAATTGGAAATTGATGAGTACCAAGTTACCGGTCGTAGCGACAGCCAGGTTCGGTACGGTATGTCGATCACGAGTGAGGTAGCAGAAGAATTACGCAAACTTCCTTTCATCGATTCAGTGGTCATTGAAACCAGAAAAGAGGTGGAGTTTAATATCTATCCCGATGCTGCCAAATTCCCCTGGAGTGGAGATTTCTTCGGCCCGATTGTAGTGCCTAAAGAAGGCATGACCATTCAGATCGATTCTAACTCACTGGTCTTGTATCGCAAAATGATTGAGCGCTACGAACACAACAAGGACGTGAAGATTGAAAACAATAAACTCTTCATTGATGGCAAAGAAGTAAGCAGCTATACCTTCAAGCAGAACTACTACTTCATGATGGGTGATAACCGTCATAACTCTCTAGTCTCACGTTACTGGGGTTTTGTGCCCGAAGATCACATTGTAGGTAAGGCTTTCTTCATCTGGCTATCCTTAGATCAGAACGGTAGCTTCTTTAACAAGATTCGCTGGAGTCGCTTCTTCAATTTAATTCGTTAAGTGTTATTTGTTATCAGTTACTGGTTTTCCGTACGGAGACTAGTAACTGATAACCACTAATTGTTAACTATAGGAAAGGATCATTCGCTTCACCTGATCTTCCAACTTCTCTGAAGTCAGCTTCTCGCGCAAGCGGTCCACCATAATCGGAAAAGCAAAGGGTGTAGGCTTCTCCGGTTTCTTCAATACAATTTTCTGTTGATTAATTCGCTCCAATGCTTTGCGCATGCGCGCTTCTTCTAATTGAAAATCCATTACCTCTTCAAAGGCCTGTCGCAACAGCAGGTTGTGCGCTTCATAGTCATTAAACACATTAAAGAATAACTGCGTGCTCGATTGCATGTGTCGTTCTTTCACGGGTTGTCCGGGAAAGCCCTTAAAGACAAGCCCGGCAATGGCAGCAATGTCCCGGAATTTTCTGCGTGCCATTTCAGTAGAATTAATGCTGGCCTGTATGTCCTTCAACAAATCATCCATCCCCAATACATTTTCTTCCAAAGCTTCTTCAATTGGTATTTCCTAATCGCTCAGTAATTCAAAACCATAATCGTTCATGGCAATGGAAAAGGGAATCGGTTTGATCTTGGATAAGCGATAGGCTAACAAAGCCCCCAAGCCTTCGTGAACAAAGCGCCCTTCAAAGGGATAGAAGACCACATGAAAGCCTTCTGTTGTTTCGAAATACTCAATCAAAAACTCATTTTTAGAAGGAAGGTGCGAACGCTCTTGTTGAAGCATAAACAAAGGTTTCAGAAAAGCCATTTCTACATCGTGCGCTGCGCTCCTCACTACCTCGTCCAACTTGTTTCGAATGAGATCACTCATCTGTGACGATAAGGGCATGCGACCTCCTTGCCACGAGGGCACCAAACCCGTTTTGCGTTTCGAGTTACGCACGTGCGCTTCCATGGCATGTATGCGGATCAATTCCAGGTTTCTACCGGCAAACCAAAATACATCGCCCGGCTTTAAGCGTGAGATGAAGTATTCTTCGATGGTGCCTAAGTATTTTCCGGATTGATACTTAATGTGAATGGAATTATCGCCCACAATGGTGCCAATCGACATACGATGCCGCAAGGCAATGCGTCTATTCTCCACTTTATAAATTCCATCCTCCACAATAACCTTTCTGTATTCGTCATAGGCTTGTAAGGAATCACCACCTGTAACAATGAAGTTGAGGGTCCACTCCCACTCTTCAGGAGAAATACTCGAATAACAGAAGGTGCTTTTTACTTCTTCAAATATTTCTTCCGGTTTAAAGCCACCACCCACCGCCAGTGTTACCAGGTATTGTATCAACACATCGAAGGAACGGATATAAGGCAAGCGATCTTCTACAATTTTTTTATCAATGGCTTCGCGAATGGCAGCGGCCTCCATTAACTCCAATGAATGAGTAGGCACAAAGTAAATACAACTGGTCGCACCGGGCTGGTGTCCGCTTCTGCCTGCCCGTTGTAGAAAGCGTGCAATCCCTTTAGGGCTGCCTACTTGAATGACGGTTTCCACCGGACGAAAATCAACCCCCAAATCAAGACTGGACGTACACACTACGGCCTTGAGTTTTCCATCATGCAATTGCTCCTCTACCCAATTGCGCAAGTCCATACTGATAGAACCATGGTGCATAGCGATCAAGCCCGATAGTTCGGGTGCGATCGCTAACATTTTTTGATACCAGATTTCAGCAAAGGAGCGCGTGTTGGTGAAGATGAGGGTGGTCTTGCGTTGCTTCACGATGTCCACCACCTTCTCTAAGAGGTGAATGCCTAAATGCCCAGCCCAGGGCATTTTCTCCAACGTATCGGGCAACACCGAAACAATTTCAATTTTCTTTTGAATGTCTGATTTAACTACTGTTGCATTTGTCGTACCCAACAAGGCCGCAACAGCTTGCTCCATGTTGCCAATGGTAGCGGAGATTCCCCAGACCTTTAAATTGGGTGCCACGCTCTTCAATCTCGACAAAGCCAGCTCTACTTGTACGCCCCGTTTGGAGCCCATCAGCTCGTGCCACTCATCGGCTACCAACACTTTCAAATTCTTAAAATAGTCGGGATAGTTTTTTTGCGCGAGTAAGAGATGAAGACTTTCTGGAGTGGTGATCAACAGTTGAGGAGCCTTTTGCTTTTGTTTCTCTCTTTCTTTGGTACTCGTGTCGCCAGAACGCACAGCCACCTCCCAGGGAAGTTCCAATCCTTCCATAAGTCGATTAGCCGATAACAATATCTCCTTAGAAAGAGCCCTGATGGGGGTAATCCAGATGGCCTGAAGTCCAGAAGGTTTTCTTGTTTTGTAATCAGGGTGAGAGGCTATGTACTCGAGTACCATGGGCATTAGCAATGAATAGGTCTTGCCACTACCGGTAGGCGCATTGACCACACCACTCTTGCCAGCGAGGTACGCTGACCAGGCTTCTGTTTGAAACGTAAAAGGTTTCCAGCCACGACTGCTAAACCAGTTCAAACCGATTTGGAGCAATGCATCATTCGAAACTATCTTGGTAGGCATGGGTGAATTCAGAACAAAGTGGACTTAAGCCTGTTAATGATACTTAATCGCAGCTAAATACTACTAAAGTCTGTCGAAAAATTAGATTTAAGACCAAATGGGAAAGTATTCGATAAAGGAATTAGAGCAATTGTCGGGTATAAAAGCGCACACCATTCGCATTTGGGAAAAGCGACACAACATCATTGAACCTCAGCGCACCACCACCAACATCCGGTATTATTCGGATGCTGATCTGAAGCGAATTATTAACGTATCCCTCCTCAACAATCATGGAATCAAGATATCCAAGATTGCTGATATGTCGGCCGAGGACGTAAACCTGAAAGTGCAGGAGATCAGCGAACAACATAATGATTCCTCCATCCCCATTGATCAATTATTGATTTCCATGGTGGATCTGGATGAGGAGCAATTCGAAAAGATTCTGTCTAAGCATGCACAGAAACATGGTCTTGAGAAAACCATCACGGAAGTGGCCTATCCCTTCTTAGAAAAGATCGGAGTGCTTTGGCAAACCGGAGAAATTACGCCTGCCCACGAGCACTTTATCTCCAACCTTATCCGACAGCGTTTAATCATTTCGATAGCAGAACTGCCCATCGCGATGCACTCCTCAAAAAGAGCCATTCTCTTTTTGCCAGAGGGCGAGTTACATGAATTGGGACTCCTCTTCTTACACTATATCACCCGTAAACGAGGCTACCGCACCTACTACCTGGGACAATCAGTACCCTATGAAGATGTCAAAAAAGTGTACGCTATCCACAAACCTCAATTGCTTATTACTTCCCTCACGGCTGTACCTGCTCCGAATAATTTGGAAGCTTTCCTGAAACGACTCTCAGAAGATTTTGCTGGTTCCACTATACTAACGACTGGTTATCTGGTTCGGAATACGGCCTTCATCCTACCCAAAAATGTCAGGGTGTTTGAGAAATCCATTCAGCTTCCCGAGCTGTTGGACTCCCTCTAGTCCTGATTTTGTTTAACGCCTCATTCAATTTCGTTTAACTACCCTTATAAATAGACTGAATTTGGGCCTATTTTTTACGATTCTATTAAACAAGGCCTTCATCTTGTGGAATATTAGGTTTGGATGCGAACATTTAGCCGTAAGATTGTTTAATATTTTAACATAAACATTAAACAAAAGGGTATGTCAACGCAAGACTTTAACACACAGATTTCAGTCCTTAGTCCTACTCTAAAGGCCTTCACTCGCAGGTTTACCAACAACCGGGAAGAGTCGCAGGATCTGGTGCAGGACACCATCATGAAAGCTCTTTTGTATAAAGATAAATTCCGCGATGATACCAACCTCAAGGGTTGGCTATTTACCATCATGCGAAACACCTTTATCAATAACTACCGTAAAAACCAGCGAGCCAAAACATCGCACGATACCACCAAGGAACTTTACTTCCTTAATGTAGCCGATGACCACACATTTAATCTCCCTGATGCGAGTTTTGAGTATAATGACGCCTGGCAGAAAATTGATACTGTAAAAGAGGAATTGCTCATCCCTTTCAAGATGCATACCTCCGGTTATAAGTATAATGAGATTGCCGATCATTTAAACATTCCGATAGGCACGGTTAAGAACAGAATCTTTCACGCACGCAAGGAGATACAGAAAGCCTTACAAGGATATTCGTAATTTCCAGAAAAAATGGGATGAAAAAAGTAGCCGTTATAGGATCTGGTTTTGCAGGTCTGTCTGCCGCCAGCACCTTAGCCAACAAGGGATATGAGGTAAGTATTTTTGAGAAGAATGAATCTGCTGGTGGACGAGCTAGAAAGTTTGAAGTTGACGGCTACCTTTTCGATATGGGTCCCAGTTGGTACTGGATGCCAGATGTGTTCGAAAATTATTTTAAGTACTTCGGCAAAACAGCGGCTGACTTCTACGATCTCAAAAGGCTAGATCCCTCCTATAGAATTTTCTATTCTAAGGAAGATGTACTTGATGTACCCGCTGGTTTAGAGGCCTTGTATCAAATGTTTAACAGGCTGGAACCAGGAAGTAGTGAGCACCTGAAACAATTTATTGAAGAGGGGAAATACAAATATGAAATCGGCATCAATAAACTGGTGCGCAAGCCCGGTCTTTCCCTTACAGAATTAGTTGACTTCGATTTATTCAAAGGCATTTTTAAACTGCATGTCTTTGAATCAATTTCCACTTATGTAAAGAAGTATTTTAAAAACCCACAGTTGGTTCAGTTGCTGGAATTTCCGGTACTCTTTCTAGGGGCTGCCCCGCAAAATACACCTGCCTTGTATAGTTTAATGAACTATGCAGACCTTGCGCTTGGCACCTGGTACCCAATGGGCGGTATGCATAAAATTGTGGAGGGCATGGTAAGCGTTGCCAGACAAGAAGGTGTTCACTTTGAATTCAACAGTACTGTTGAGCGCATTGAGATGGAGGGCAATAAGGTAAAAGGATTGATAGTTAACAATACGTTCCGCCCCTTCGATTATGTAGTAGCCGGTGCAGACTATCATCATGTAGAGCAAACACTTTTATCGAAAGAATTTAGAAGATATACAGAGGAATATTGGGACAAACGTGTACTAGCACCCTCCTCCCTCATATTTTACCTGGGTGTTTCCAAAAAGTTAAAAAATCTGTTGCACCACAACCTGTTTTTCGATCAGGATTTTGCTTTGCATGCCAAAGAAATTTACGAAACCAAAACCTGGCCGACCAATCCGCTTTTTTATGTTTGCTGTACTTCTAAAACAGATGCTGCTGTAGCACCTGAAGCACATGAAAATGTTTTCATTCTCATTCCTGTAGCACCTGATTTAAAAGATGAGGAGGCAACTCGAGAAAGATATTTCGAGCTGGTTATCAGGAGATTAGAAACACTTACGGGAGAAAGTATTAGCGATCACATTACCTATAAGAGAAGCTATGCGCACAAAGACTTTATCGGAGATTACAATTCCTTTAAAGGAAATGCCTACGGACTGGCGAATACGCTTATGCAAACGGCCAATTTAAAGCCCTCGATTATAAACAAAAAAGTCGCAAATCTGTTTTACACTGGTCAACTCACCGTCCCCGGACCTGGTGTCCCTCCTTCCCTCATTTCGGGGCAGGTGGTAGCAAATGAGTTGATGAAAAAAGACAAAGAAAGCGTAACTTGATTGTGAATGACGTCTAAACAACTTTTTGATAAGGTATCAATTCGCACCAGTAGGATGACTACCCGTGCGTACAGCACCTCCTTTTCACTCGGTATTTTATGCCTTAACAAAGAATTCAGAGATCCCATTTACGCCATTTACGGATGGGTACGTTTTGCCGATGAGATTGTGGATACCTTTCACGATTACGATAAAAAAACATTACTCGATCGCTTCACCAAAGAAACCTATCAGAGTATTCAGGAAGGCATCAGTTTGAATCCGATTCTCAACAGTTTTCAGCATACTGTAAATACTTACAATATTGAAAAGGAATTGACAGACACCTTTCTGCGTAGTATGGAGTGGGATTTATCCCGAAAGGAATACGATGAGCAAGGTATTAAAGAATACATTGTAGGATCTGCTGAAGTGGTGGGATTAATGACCTTGCGTGTTTTCTGCAAAGGCAATGAGGAGCAATATCAACAGCTCAAGCCAGCGGCCATGAGCCTGGGTTCTGCTTTTCAAAAAGTAAACTTCTTACGCGATATTAAGGCCGACTTCTCTATGGGCCGACTGTATTTTCCAGAGTTAGCCAACGGTGGCTTAACCAACGAAAATAAGCAACTCATTGAAGACAAAATTCAGCAGGAATTTGATGAAGCCTTGACGGGTATCAAACAACTTCCCCGCGGAGCACGCTTTGGCGTCTATGTGGCCTACGTTTATTACCTGGCCTTGTTCAACAAAATCAAAAGTGCCCCCTTCGAGAGTGTGCTTGAAAAAAGGATCCGTGTTCGCAATCGACACAAGATTCGACTGCTAGCTTATTCGTATGTAAAACATCAGCTAAATCTTCTTTGATGGAGCAGGTAATTCTGGTTGATACAAACGATACTCCCATTGGCACAA
This sequence comes from Cytophagales bacterium Ga0077538, assembly GCA_001464155.1. Lineage (GTDB taxonomy): Bacteria > Bacteroidota > Bacteroidia > Cytophagales > Cyclobacteriaceae > Chryseotalea. Next base: position 9,981 of record LNEN01000109.1, read on the forward strand.
TGGAAAAATTGGAGGCCCATGAAAAAGGCCTTCTGCACCGTGCCTTCTCGATTTTACTTTTTAATCCGAAAGGAGAAATTCTCCTTCAAAAAAGAGCCGCCACTAAATACCACAGCGGAAGCTTGTGGACCAACACCTGTTGCAGTCATCCCTTGCCAGAAGAGTCTATGGAAGACGCTGTCCAGCGAAAGCTGTTTCAGGAAATGGGCATCCGTGATGTTGAGGTAGACTTTGCTTATAAGTTTATTTACAAAACGGAATTGGAGAAAGGCTTAACAGAACATGAATGCGATTACGTATTCATCGGACAGTTCGATGGCGTACCCGTGACTAATCCAGCCGAAGTGGAAGACTGGAAATACCAGGATTTACCAAGTTTGCGAAGTGATGTTCAGGAAAACCCGGAGAATTATACTGAGTGGTTCAAACTCATTTTAAACCATCCTGAAATTCACGCCTTGGTTATTTAAAAAGGTTCCAGAACAAGTTTTCACTTCCTGTGTTTAAACAATATGTTCGCCTTCCTGAAAAAAGACCCCATCAAAGCCCTCGAAACTAAACGCGCTAAGCTCTTAGAAGAAGCTATGCACATTCAGCGCAGTGGCGATTTAAAGCTGTATGCCGTGAAGATGGAAGCCATCGATAAATTGGAAAAGGAAATTGAAAGTCTCCAATCTTCAAAAAGCTAAGACACTCATCACTCCGGATGTAAGTCTGGTTTGGCTGCGAAGAGATTTGCGCTTGCAGGACAATGCAGCCCTTTACCACGCCTTACGCCATCAAAAGGAAGTTCTTCCCCTCTTCATTTTCGACACCGCTATCCTGGACAAGTTGGAAGACAAAGTTGATCGAAGAGTTGATTTTATTCACCAAACACTCAGTCAACTCCAGCAAGAACTCACTGACCTCGGCTCCACTTTAGTAGTCTTGCATGGTAATCCACTCGACATCTGGAAAGAGCTTCAACCCAAAGCAGTCTACACCAACCACGATTACGAACCCTATGCAAGGGAACGGGATGAAGCCGTAAGAAAAATACTAGAGTCAAAAAACATCGTCTTTCAAACCTTTAAAGATCAGGTCATCTTTGAAAAAGAAGAAGTACTCAAGGACGATGGTAAACCCTATACGATCTTCACTCCTTACAGCCGTAAATGGAAAGCGAGACTCAATGACTTCTATTTAAAAAGTTATCCGACTGAAAAGTATTTTAAGCATTTCAAAAAAACAGCACCGTCTCCTCTCCTCTCCTTACAAGACATTGGCTTCCAAAAAACCAACTCACCTTTTCCGGAGCGACTCATCAAACAACGTATTATTGATGCCTACGATACGCAGCGCAATTTCCCTGCGATCGAAGGAACCACTCGTCTTAGTCTGCACTTGCGCTTTGGTACCGTAAGCATCCGCAAGCTTGCCCAAGTAGCGCGCAAACGAAACGAAGTCTGGTTGAACGAACTGATCTGGCGCGACTTCTACCACATGATTTTGTGGCACTTCCCACACGTGGTTAGCAAAGCCTTTAAGCCTGCTTACGATAACATTCAGTGGCGCAACAACGAAAAGGAATTTAGCCTCTGGTGCGAAGGCAAAACAGGTTATCCTATTGTAGATGCCGGCATGCGAGAGCTAAACACTACTGGTTTTATGCACAATCGTGTTCGCATGATTGTAGCCAGCTTTCTTACCAAACATTTACTCATTGATTGGCGCTGGGGAGAGGCATACTTTGCTGAGAAGCTTTTGGATTTTGACTTGGCGGCTAACAATGGTGGTTGGCAATGGGCAGCCAGTTCTGGGTGTGATGCAGCACCCTACTTTCGTGTTTTTAATCCTTCCCTGCAAACAGAGCGATTTGATCCTGACTTTCGCTACATCAAAAAATGGGTGCCTGAGTTTGGCACCAGCAACTATCCTAAACCGATGGTGGATCATGCCATGGCAAGAGATCGCGTATTGAAAGTGTACAAAGAAGGCCTAGCTGAAAAATAATTCAGATAGTCACATACGGTTCAATTTATTGATTTTTAATATGAGAGTATCCACTTCATGTCATATGGATAATTATATAAAATCAAAAATTCACGTCATGCCGAATTCATTTCGGCATCTTTAGAAAAGCGGGGGCAAGATGCCGAAACCTGCCTCTGCCGAAACAGCTCCGTGCAGGCAGGCAAGTTCGGCATGACAGTCGTGAACTATTAAAAATAGGCTTTAGAATAATAAACGGGTACTCAGAAGTTTTAAAATCAATTTATGAAAGTCTTACTCACGGGTTCCACAGGCTACATTGGCAGACGCCTCTTACCTGCATTGATTGAAGAAGGTCATCAGGTAATATGTCTGGTGCGTGATAAAAGACGTTTTGACTTTGATGATTTTTCAGCCGATCATTTAAAAAATATTTTAGTGGTGGAAGGTGATCTATCAGAGCCCTCGAGTTTGCAACATCTGCCGACTGCCCTTGATGTTGCCTACTACCTGGTGCACTCCATGGGTCATAGCGAGAAGTCATTTAAATCCTTAGAGGAAGAACAGGCCGCAAACTTTGTGGGTTACATCAACACAACCAGCGCACAACAAATCATTTACCTGGGTGGCATTGCCAACGATCTGAATTTGTCGGAGCACCTGAGCTCACGACAAAACGTAGAAGGGATTCTGTCGACCGCAAAAGCACCGCTCACCGCACTACGAGCCGCCATTATTATTGGTTCTGGTAGTGCTTCGTTCGAAATCATCCGGGATTTAGTGGAGAAACTTCCTGTCATGATCGCTCCCAAGTGGCTGCGCACACGCTGCCAGCCCATTGGTATACGCAACGTTATTGAATATTTGAGAGGTGTGCTTTTAAAGCAAGAAACCTATCATCAGGTATTTGACATTGGTGGTCGGGACGTACTCAGCTATCATCAAATGTTGATGACCTATGCCAAAATCCGAAAACTCAAACGGCTGATCATCCCAGTGCCGGTCTTATCTCCTCGCCTGTCATCGCACTGGTTGTACTTTGTCACGTCCACGTCTCTCTCCCTTGCCCGTACCTTGGTAAGCAGTTTGAAAAACGAAGTGGTTTGCAAAGACAATCGCATTCAGGCCTTTGTTCCGATTACCGTTCTCTCCTACGAAGAAGCGCTCAGCGCAGCCTTCGAGCGCATCCAACAGCGCAACGTAGTGTCTAGTTGGAAAGATGCTGTTAATGATCAATCCATTGATAAGAATTTTTTAAACTATGTGGAGGTACCGACCTTCGGCTGCTTTCTTGATAAACAAATAATTTCTTTCGATCATTCAAAAGAAGATGTGATTAGCAACATCTGGACCATTGGAGGTAACAAGGGTTGGTATTTTGGAAATTGGATGTGGCGCATCCGAGGACTGATGGATAAAATGGTGGGCGGAGTGGGCTTGCGCAGAGGCAGAAGAAGTGAGACAGAATTAAAACCGGGAGACGCGCTTGACTTTTGGCGAGTGCTCGTAGCCGATAAGGAAAAAGGCAGACTGCTGCTCTATGCAGAAATGAAATTGCCAGGAGAGGCCTGGTTGGAGTTTAAGATTAAAGAAAGTAATGGAAAAAGTGAGTTGGTACAGACTGCCACGTTTCGTCCTTTGGGTTTATGGGGTCGTTTGTATTGGTATTCTGTATTGCCGTTTCATGGTTTAATCTTTCCACAGATGGCAAAAGGCATTGTTCATTCCGAGCCTAGCTAAAGCTTGCTTATCTTTGGCAGATGTCTGCGATTCCTCTTACCATTCGCTCCATTACGCAGGAGACTGCTGATACCAAAACCTTTACGTTTGAAAAGGAAGCGGGTCTTCTTTACAAGCCCGGACAATTTCTGACGGTTTTAAAAAACACGCTAACCCAGGAAATCAGGAGACAATACTCCTTCTCTTCCCATCCTGCACTGGATGAATATGCCAGCATTACGGTAAAGCGAATTCCCAACGGAGAAATCTCACGCTGGTTGTTTGATGAAGTAAATGAAGGCGATCAACTGAAGTCGCTAGGCAGTTTCGGACATTTCATTTTACCTGCGGACGTTACCACTACCAACACCTTCCTCTTCCTGGCGGCCGGTAGTGGCATCACCCCCATACTTTCGCTCATCAAAGAAGTGCTTCACTTTCACCAACATGCCAGGGTTATCTTGTTTTACAGCAATCGTTCAGAAGCCTCTACCATTTTCTTGCGGGAGCTTTGTCAACTACAAGATCAATTCCCTTCAAGTTTTACAATTGCATTTCCGTTCTCGAAGAACTGGCTCAACTGTACGTAAAAGATCCTCTTACCACCCACGCGTATGTTTGTGGTCCTCTGGACTATCGCCAAATGGCCACCGTTACGCTATTGGCACATGGAATTCCTTCGCACCAGTTACACAAAGAAGTCTTTCATACGCCTCCTGCGCGTATGCAGCAAGAACCACCCGATAAAGAAAAGCATGCTGTTACCATCCACCTAGGCAAGCAAAAAATAGCGCTTCATGTTCAGTACCCCACCACCATTCTAGCTGCCGCGAAAGCCAAAAACATTGAACTCCCTTACAGCTGTGAAGCCGGGAGGTGTGGTGCCTGTGCGGCTACCTGTACACGTGGAAAAGTATGGATGTCTAGAAATGAAGTACTGACCGATCGGGAACTGGAACAGGGACGCGTGCTGACCTGCACCGCGTATCCGGTTAGTGAGGATGTTGCGCTACGTATAAACTAAAAGACAATGAGTAAGCTATTACCCATTGTCCATTGTTAATTGTTAGTTATTTATTAATCCCTCACTCGATTGAGCGAAAGCATACCCAACATCCAATTGGGAAGAGGCTTTTCAGGAGCGCGATTCTTAATATTCAGGAATAAGCCCAACTTTTCGAAGATGGGTATCTTATGCGTTTCTACAAACTCAATGAGCGTACCATCTGGATCTTCGATGTAGGAAAAATGTCCAGCAGCTTTACCCATATCAAAAGAGTTGCTGCTATCCACGGTAAACGGACTCCCCGCTTCTGCACACTTGGTGGCCAAGGCCTTCATACCACGGATGTCGAAGCACACATGAATGAATCCCAGATCGCCCCAATTTCTACTCTCATACATTTTAGTAGAGGTACGATCCTTTGTTTCTACCAATTCAATTTCTGTTGTTCCTAATAAGTTACCAAAAGCGCCTCGGCAAATGGGTGATGCCTTCAACAACACACGTCTTACCCTATCCTTACCACCAGCCAGGGTTGCATAGTCGGCAAACTTTTCAGTAACATCATAACTCACTGCCTGATGGCCCAAAATATTCTTATACATTGGCAAGGCTTTCTCCATATCGGAAACGCCAATGACCACACCACTCACCCCACCATTGGGGAAAGTGCCCATCTTAAACCAACTGTGTCCCTCCGTTATTTCAAAAAGATTTCCGTATGGATCTTCTACAAAGAAATGCATGCGTCCATCGGGGGCCTTTTCAGGTGCACTCAATACTTTTGCTCCCTTCTCTTTCAGGGATTCATATGATTTGGCTACGTTATTCGATTTAAGTTTTACTGCAAACACACCTGTATCGCCTAACAAAGGTGGTTGTGCTGCGGGTTGTGGCTCTTTTGAGGTGTATTGCCAGATTTCAAAACCGCCTCCTCCTTGCAGATTCATAGCTAAAATGGCATAACGCGTTTCAGCTATGCCGGAAGTGTAGCGTGTCATCAGCGAAGCACGCGCAGCATCTTTAAAAATGGGGACATCAAACCCAAAATGCCTGCGGTACCAAGCCCAGGCTTCTTCAGCATTCTTCACTCCAATGCCAACTTGCTGTATTCCACTGATTACGTATTCCATTCAGGCGTTAGTTACTCAATTATTTGTAAGCGTGTTCCTTTTTTCCTTGCATTTCCAGTCTTTTAAGCTGAAAAAAGCTTGGTGAATCGGCAAAAATACAAAGGTTAAAAGAGCGAACCATCAAATACCTGAAAAATCTAAAAATCTCGTTCTTCTGCATGCAGAGGAGGGCGAAAACTCCCCATTTTATAAACCCATTGTCTGATTTTGATTCGCCCTACTCATATTTGCGAATCCTACCTGAGCCCCGTATTTTTCCAGTATGAAGTTACAGATCATTAATGGCCCTAATCTAAATCTCTTGGGCGTTCGCGAAGAAAGTATTTATGGTAATCGTGACTTCGACAACTATTTTGAATCCTTAAGGCAGCGTTTTCCCCAAGCTGAACTACACTACTACCAATCCAATGTAGAAGGTGAGCTCATTAACAAAATTCACGAAGTTGGTTTTAGCTTTGATGGCATTATCCTCAATGCAGGTGCTTACACCCATACATCAGTAGCCCTGCACGATGCCCTGGGAGCAGTAAAAACAAAAACGATTGAGGTACATATCTCTAATATCTATGCACGGGAGGAATACAGACATAAAAGTTTGATCACCTCCAAATGTATTGGGTTGATTTCCGGCTTTGGCCTGGAGGGTTATGCCATGGCTGTTCGTTATTTTCTGCATCCAAACACTTAAGTCAGCAAGCATGGTTTCTTTCTACCCTGGTCCTGCCCGCATATACGATGAGATTCCTACCTATGTAAAAGACGCTGCGAAGGAAGGTGTGTTGAGCATGAATCATCGCAGTCCTGAATTTGAAGCATTAGCAAAAAAAACAGCTACACTTTTCAGAAAAAAGCTGGGGGTACCTGCAAACTACAAGGTACTCTATACTTCTTCTGCTACAGAGTGTTGGGAGATTATTGCTCAATCACTCATAACCGATAAAAGTTATCACTTTTTCAATGGCGCTTTTGGGAAGAAATGGTTTGAATACACGTTAGCGATCAACAAGAATGCGGAAGCCTTGCTGTTTAGCAGAGAAGAAAAAATTGAACCTGCTGACTTTTCCTTTCCTTATCCGCAAGCTACTATTTGCCTTACTCAAAATGAAACCAGCAATGGTACACAATTGGATGCTGGCATTCTAAAGAAATTCCGGAAGCTCAATCCGGCTGCACTCATAGCCGTAGATGCTACTTCTTCCATGGCTGGCATCCAACTCGATTTTAAACAAGCCGATGTTTGGTTCGCTTCGGTACAAAAGTGTTTCGGTTTACCAGCAGGCTTAGCGGTAATGATTTGCTCTCCCAGGGCGGTGGAGCGCGCTAAAATCATTCAGGAAAAATTGCATTATAACAGTTTTGCCAACATGGTTAGCATGATGGAGAAGTGGCAAACTACTCACACCCCAAACGTCATGGGTATTTACCTGCTGATGCGGGTCTTGGAGAAATCAGATGGCATTGCCACTATTCATCAACAAACAGTAGAGCGATTTCGGAAATGGGAAGCCTTTGCCGAAAGTAATGACAGGTTAAAACCATTGGTTGAAAACCGTCAGGTTCGCTCCTACACTGTATTACCCCTTAAGGCAGAAACATCTGTGATCTCTACAGTAAAGAACAAGGCAAAGAAGGCAGGTTTCCTGCTGGGAGAAGGATATGGTGAATTGAAAACCAGCACTTTTCGGATTGCTAATTTCCCAGCCCTTCGAGACCGTGAGGTAAAGGCCTTAATGACTTTTCTTAAATCACTAAAAAAATAATTTTTACTTGTAGATTTACATCATGCTAGACCTGAAGGAAATTTTCTCCGTTTCACTCATTCTCTTTTCTGTTATTGATATTTTAGGTTCCATTCCCTTTATCATCATCATCCGCAAACGAGAAGGAAGAATACATGCGGAGAAAGCGACCTTGATTTCTGCTGTACTGATGGTTGCCTTCCTTTATCTTGGACTTTCCATACTCACGCTTTTTGGCTTAGATGTAGCCTCCTTCGCGGTAGCAGGTTCAATCGTTATTTTCATTGTCGCCATGGAGATGATCTTAGGCATTACGCTCATTAAGGATGATCCTAATAGCAAAGGCTCCGGATCAATTGTTCCCCTGGCCTTTCCCCTCATCGCAGGCGCTGGTACGCTCACAACCATTCTTTCTTTGCGAGCTGTCTATGATGAGACGAATATCCTCATCGGTATTCTTGTCAACCTTGTTTTTGTCTACATCGTACTGCGTTCTTCTGCCTGGCTGGAGCGCGTCATTGGAGAGTCCGGCTTTGCCGTCTTGCGCAGAGTATTTGGCGTTATCTTGCTGGCCATTGCGGTTAAGATTTTTAAGGACAATGTGATGTTCAAGTAAACCAACAAACTTCTTCACACATCTTTTTTCACTCATCCTCTACTGATTTTCAGGATTTCACTTACAGGTTTACTACATGATTCGGATTTATACAGATGGTGCTGCGCAAGGGAATCCTGGTCCGGGTGGATACGGTACCATTTTGAAATTTGGTTCTCATGTAAAGGAACTTTCAGAAGGTTTTCGTCTCACCACCAATAATCGCATGGAGCTGTTAGCAGTGATCATTGGCCTGGAGGCAATCAAGAAAAATGATTTGCCAATTATGATTTTCTCCGATTCCAAATACGTGGTGGATGCTGTTGAGAAAGGTTGGTTATGGAATTGGGAAAAGAAAAATTTTAAGGATAAGGCCAATGTGGATTTATGGCTACGCTACATTCCCCTTCACCGAAAGCTCAAGCCACGCTTCACGTGGATAAAAGGTCATGCGGGGCATCCGGAAAACGAACGTTGTGATGAGCTGGCGGTAGCGGCTGCTAATAGCAGAGACTTACTTATTGACAAAGAGTATGAGAAAGCGGTTGATTAAAAAGATATTTCTAACTTACCGCTACGATCTGAGCCTGTGGAACCACAAATAAGCTTCTCACCAGCTTCCCTCATTGCGCTAAACATTTGTTTAGGCTTTATCATGTTTGGCGTGGCGCTGGAGATTAAACCAGAGCATTTTTATCAACTCAAGAATAACAAAAGAGCACTACTTACAGGGCTGCTTTCACAATATCTTCTGCTACCCATTCTAACGGTTCTCTTAATTTACATTTTAGAACCCGAACCCGGAATTGCTTTAGGCATGCTGTTAGTAGCGGCTTGTCCGGGGGGAAATGCTTCTAATTTTTTCTCACTCTTAGCAAAAGGCCATCTGGCCCTTTCGGTAACGCTCACGGCTTTCACGTCAATGTTTGCCTTTGTCATTACACCGCTTAGCTTTTTTGCTTTCTCTTCCCTTATTCCTGGATTATCAGAAAGTGTACGTGATTTTGAAATAAGTTTTCTTGACTTGTTCATGAACATGGTGAGCATATTGCTACTGCCGCTTATTGCAGGCATGCTCTTTTCTCGCTACCTGACAGAAACCTCCAAGAAAATTGCCAAGTCCGTTCGCATACTCTCCATTCTTATGCTGATCGGATTCATTCTGGTGGCACTCATGAACAACCGGCAAGCTTTCTTAGATCACATTTTTTCCATTTTCTGGATCGTTGTATTGCACAACGGTTTAGGATTAGTAGGTGCGTATTTCTTTAGTGCTGCTTTGAAGAATAACGAAGCCGTCAATAGAACGGTTGCCATCGAAACCGCCATTCAAAATTCAGGCTTAGGTTTGGGACTCATCTTCACATTTTTTGACGGCAATGGTTCTATGGCCTTAGTCGCAGCGTGGTGGGGTGTTTGGCATCTTATCAGTGGCTTCTTATTCTCTTATCTTATTCAACGAAAACCCCTCGTGCAGTCAGCATGAATCCAGCACTTATCTATCGTATCTTAAGGTCTTATTGCCATGTCGGGTTGTTGTTTTACTTTCGGAAATGGCAAGTAAAAGGAAAGGAAAAAGTTCCTGCAAAAGGACCTCTGCTCTTTATTGCGAACCATCAAAATGCTTTTTTGGACGCTATCTTAATGACCTGTTCTGGTTCCCGAAGTCCATATTACCTGGCACGCGCAAACGTTTTTCAAAAACCTCTGGCAGCCAAATTTCTTTCCAGCATACACTTAAAACCAATCTATCGCTTTCGCGATGGCTTTAGTACCCTGAAAAACAATGACATCATCATGCAGGATTGCATCGATCTGATGAAAAAAGGGGAAGTGATTCTTCTCTTTCCCGAAGCCAATCACAATGAACCCTGGAGTATGCGCGCTTTTCAAAAAGGATTTGCCCGCATGGCCATGATGTTTCATGAACAGACAAACGGTGCACCTCTACAAATAGTACCCATTGGCATTCACTATATGGATCATCATGCTTTTAACACACGCGTGTTGGTTGAGTATGGTGACCCTTTACTCGTGTCGGACCTTATCAAAGACGAGCCCAGTGAACGCAGGAAACTGGAAGCTATCGTTGAGGCAGGAGAAAAAGCCATCAAAGCATTAGCGCTCGATCTTAAGCCAGAAGAGGAATACAAGAAACGAAAAGAACACCTTGTAACAAATCGCATCTACAAAACAGACATGGTTGAACAACTGGAAGCCGACCGGAGGGTAGCCGCTGCTTATCCCATGCTTTCCACTAAAAAATCAGGAGAAAATATTCTCATCAAACTATTCCGTGCTGTGCTGGGTGCTTATGTTTACCTGACCCATGGTCTACCCTATCTCTTGATCACGAAATTTATCCGGAAGAATATTAAAGATCCACAGTTCATTAGCTCGGTAAAGTTTGCCATGGGCATCTTTGCTACGCCTGTGTATTATATAATGTTAACAATGATCTTTTATTTGATAACAGCCAATGGACAATGGAGTCTCGCTTTTCTGATTTCCTTACCGCTCTCACTCGTTATCTTTAAGCAGATTTCTACACAAAAGCCTTAAGAGGAAGAAGATTAGCAAATCTTTCTACACCTCTTCTTCCTTCATGACAATGCCAAGCTCAC
>LNEN01000110.1 GCA_001464155.1 Cytophagales bacterium Ga0077538
CTGAAATTATCATACCTGAATCATCGGCCGATCCACCCGACTCCAGATGAGCTTTATTTAGTTTCTGATAATCCAGAAAAACAAAACTGAAACCTTTTTCAGTCAAATACATGTAGCCACCATGAATGTCCGCCCGATAGAGGGCTTCCTGATTCCATTGGTTTTTGTTTTGAATAAAGGAGAGACCAGGTGTATCTGTTGCCAATACACCAGCAGCAGAGAACAGCATCCAGAAAAAAAAGAAGAATGTTCTCATGCGGAGTATTTTTCTCAGGTTTCTTTTCGAAGTATCTGCAAAGGTGGCGTATTCACTATTCCACGCAAGTTAAACCAGCCAAGCAGCATGGTTAAAGATACAACGCCAAGCGAAATTATAAAGAGCTCTAAACCACTAAATGAAAAACTTATTTCAAAGAAAAAAGTGGTAAGCAACCAACCTCCTCCCAACGAAAGCAAGACTCCGGTAAGCGCTGAGAAGAAACCGAGATATGCATACTCAATTAGCGTAATCTGAACTATTTGACGTGTCCGTGCACCCACTGTGCGCAACAACACATTTTCTTTGATCCGAACAAACTTACTGTTCATAATGGCTCCAGCCAATACCACTAATCCGGTGATTATACTAAACAAGGCCAGAAACCGCACCACCAGCCCAAGCTTATCAAAAAGCTCTTGAACAGTGCTTAATATTAACCGCAGATCAATCAGTGATACATTAGGAAACAAGGTCACCAACTCTTGTTGAAATTTATTCGCCAACGACTGATCTGTGATGCGTGTAGTTGTCACAAAAATTTGAGGAGCATTTTCGAGTACATTGGTTGGAAAGACGAAAATAAAATTTGGTGGGTCGTTTTGCCATTCCACCTTTCTTATGCCGGCAATGCGAACTTTTAAAGGCACTCCTTGTATATCGAAAACCAAGGAGTCACCTACATCTACCTTCAAATTTTCATGCATGCCCTCCGAAATCGTTACCCACACAGAATCCTTTCCAGAAACCTTCTTATGCAATTCGCCCTTAATAAGTTCTTCTGCTTTGGTAAGACTATCCCGATAGGTGATACGATACTCGCGCGCTAAGGCCCAATCGGAAATACTATCTGTTGTATCACTTTGCAAGAAGTCGGTAGATTTTCCCTTCACTTCACTCAGCCGGCACGTTACAATGGGTACCACTTGGTGAATGGGAAGGGCATTGTCCCTCATCAGGTTTAAAACCCCCTCCTTCTGCGGTGGTTGAATATCAAACATGATGGTGTTCGATTGATTTTCATTACCAGCAAACTCCACCTGGCTCAGCATACTTTCTTCCACAATGTTTAAAGTAGAAATAATGAAAGCACCCAGCCCAATACTTACCATCAGCATCTGTGTCTGATTGTTGGGGCGGAATAAATTAGCCAGCGCGTGCCTCCACACAAAGGGCGCTCCCGCAGGAAAAAAAGTACGAACCGCTTTCAATAACAACCAGGCTACGCCTGCCAGTGCTCCTAGTGCCACTGCCAAGCCAGCAAAGAATAAAGCACCGGTTAGTAAACTCTTTGTCTGAAAAGCAGCAAACGAAATAGGAAAAAGGATAATCAATACAATGGCTGCCAATCGTGTTTTGGACCAAACCTTTGTTGCTTGAAAATCCGCCCTCAATACTGTTAAAGGGGGAACAAAGCGAATCGAAACCAGCGGTAAAATTGAAAACAATACCGATACGAGCGCACCGAGTACAAAGCCGAGTAACAACGAACTCCAGGAAATAGTAAAAGAAACTTCCATGGGAAGGTAATCACTGAACAAGACTGGTATGAGTTGTTGAATACCCAGCCCTGCAAAAGAGCCAACAGCACTTCCTATCAAGCCAAGAATAAATATTTGAATAAAATAAATATTAAAAGCCTGCCAACCGGAAGATCCGATGCAGCGAAGTACAGCCACTTCATCGCGCTTTTCCCGCGCATAAATATGAACCGAACTTGCCACCCCAATACACCCAAGAATAAGCGCTACAAAAGCAAGCAAGGAGAAAAAGCGATAGACTGACTGAAAGCCCTCACCCAATCCTTCTTTACGTCTTTGCACTGTCTCATAAGAATATCCAAATTTCTTCGAAAGTGTCTCTACCTCTTTCACTAAGGCTTCTGTCGCTGCATCATCTTTCGTTTTTACATACACACTGTACGTGATACGGCTTCCAAATTGCACAAGACCTGTTGAATCCAATTGATTCAAGGCTATGTAAACGGAAGGTGCAAAAGTAGCCGCCAGGCCACCGCCTCCGGGAATTTGCGTGACAATGCCCGCTACAGGGAAAGTGCTGTTACCAATTTTTATGGAATCACCACTGCTCACCTCATACTGACTGGCCAGTGCTTCATCCATGATTGCATACGCACCACTTTTCATTTGCGCGTAGGCAGTGGTTGGAAGCGTCTTTAACTCACCATAAAATGGAAAATCTCCTTGAAGCGCTACCAAACGGATTAATCGTGTTTGTCCCGAATTTTTAAACAAGACCATGGAAGACAGCTCGGCTTCTCCGGCCAGTGTATACCTGGTTGAATCAATAACCTGCAAGGCTTCCCCCTCAAACTTCTTATTAGAGTTGAGCACCAAATCGGCCCCGAGCAGTTCTTTGGCATTGCGCTCAATATCTTGTTGCAACGAATTGTTCAGTGAATCCAAGGAAACCACCGCAGCGATCCCGGTAATCAGAGATGCAATGAAAAGAAATAAGCGCGAAAAATTATGACGGGCGTCTCGCCAGGCCATACGCCATGCAAATGCATCTGTAAAGATGTTAGTCGTATTTCGCTTTATCTTGATAATGTACTCCAGCACAGGGTTGTTCAGTTATTCGTTATTCACTCTTGACTAACTATATCGAAGTGTTACTATCCTCCATCAATTTTCCACCCTTCATCCTTAAAATGCGTTGTGTTTTCTGTGCCAGTTCCAGATTGTGAGTAACCAGCACCAGCGTAGTTTGCTCCTCGCGATTCATCCCAAAAAGGAGGTCGGTAATGTGAGAGGCATTTTCATCATCGAGATTACCGGTTGGTTCATCAGCAAATAATATTTTTGGAGCTGTGATGAAAGCCCTGGCCATAGCGACCCGTTGCTGCTCTCCTCCCGAAAGTTGTGTTGGAAAATGCTGCATGCGTTCCTTTAATCCTACACGCTCGAGTAACTCCTTCGCTTTCGGGGCCACATTCTTTTCACCACGCAACTCAAGAGGTACCATTACATTTTCCAATGCGGTAAGCGTTGGCAAGAGCTGGAAATTCTGAAAGACAAACCCTACATACTGATTCCGAACGTAAGCCCGATCATCTTCGCTCATGTTGTTCAGTTTAAACCCCATCAACGATAGCGTTCCAGAGGTAGGTACATCCAGGCCAGCGCATAAACCTAACAAAGTGGTTTTACCACTGCCCGATGGACCAATGATGGCAAGAGAATTGCCTTGCTCTACCCGAAAGGAAACAGAATCAAGTACAGTGAGGGATCGGTCGGCAGAACGATAGGTTTTCGTGAGGGACTCAGCCTCTAACACAGGTTTCGATGTCATAAATAAACTTACAGACTCATTTAAGCGTTAATCATCAGAAATTGTTTCAAAATCAATCCCTAAATTGAAAATTACTCATCAATTCACGGATTGACACTTAAATGTTCTGATATTTTATACAGTTAACTAGATTTAACAATCTTTATACACATGGTCGCTAAAGCTCTTATTCTTATTGTAAGCCTTCTGGCCTGGCAGACTAACACTTCTACGAAAACTATCCTTTTCTTTGGAGACAGTCTCACGGCAGGCTATGGCCTTTCTCCAGAAGAAGCCTTTCCGGCCTTGGTAGAAAAAAGAATCAATGAGAAGGAGAAGCGATGCAAGGTCATCAATGCCGGCTTAAGTGGCGAAACATCTGCCGGTGGGCTAACCCGTATTGATTGGGTGTTGAGACAACCCGTAGATATTTTTATTTTAGAACTAGGCGCCAATGATGGACTAAGGGGGTTGCCTTTAGATCAAACCGAAAAAAATCTTCAAGCGATCATTGATAAAGTAAAAGCGAAATATCCTTCCGCAAAAATAGTGTTGGCAGGAATGATGGTGCCACCAAATATGGGTAAAGACTACACATCCAAATTTCAAACCATCTATCCGGCACTTGCTAAAAAAAATAAAGCCTCTTTGATTCCTTTTTTATTAAAAGATGTCGGTGGAATTGAGAAATTGAATCTTCCGGATGGTATACATCCCAATCCAGAAGGACATAAAATTGTTGCCTCTACTGTCTATAATACTTTGTTACCCCTTTTGTAAGCCATGACCTAACCAAGAGACCTTGCGCTGCACACTTATTAAAATACTCGTTGTCGCACTGATCATAGTATGCTTTTCTTCCAAAAGTTTACTGGCTCAATCCCTTGTTACCTACACACGCGATTCAGGTATCATTAGTCTGGGTAAGCACGCAAGCTACTTCGAGGATAAAAGTAATTCCCTAACGATTCAGTATTTTTTACAGGATAGTGCTCACACATCCTTTGTTTCTTCCACCGAAGAAATTCCAAATTTCGGCAGCAGCGCTTCTACATTTTGGTGTCGTTTTACCCTCTTGAATAAAAGCGGTCAGGATCTTTATTTAGAGTTTCGAAAAGCCTTAGCCGATGAGGTAGAGGTTTTTTACCAGGACAGTACTGGCATCTATACCAGTATTCGTACAGGGTCCAATTTTCCGCGAAGCACGCGTTCTGTTGATGATAATTATTTCATTTTTCAGTTACCCGCGAGCAATGAAACTGAAACCTATTTTATGCGGGTAAAGAGCGTCAGTAACATCTCCTTTCCCTTGAGCGTTGGATCGGGTCGTCATTTATTTGCCAAGCACCGGGACGAGGAGTTTTTGTATGGCTTATACATAGGACTGATTTTAACGCTTGCACTTTACAACTTCTTTGTCCTACTGGCCGTACGGGATAAAAACTATCTCTTCTATATTTTATACCTGTTGCTTAACCTTGCGGTGTATGATCTTTCCGCCATTGGCTTCGGAGCAGAATACCTCTGGCGCGATGTATTATTGGGAGAAGTCAACTACACTGTAACGGATGTATTGGTTGGACTTACCGTACTCATCAACCTTCTCTTCTTATCTTCTTTTCTGGATCTAAAACAAAAGCTGCCGATCATTAACCGAATTAATCAATGGTTTTATTCCGCTGCGGTGTTGATTACGGTACTCAATTTTTTAAAAATTCTGAATGACCTTCCGCTTACCCAAGTCTTCATTATTATTAGTTCGCTGTATATACTCTTTGTTGTACTCGTTGCTTATCTAAAAAAAATCAAGCGATCCAGGTTTTTACTAGTAGGCTGGTCACTATATGTATTAAGCATCGTTATTTACGAGCTGTACATCTTAGGCATTCTTCCCTATCATGGAATGTTCGTCAATGCCATTCCCGTAGGCACATCTTTTGAAGCCTTGTTCTTTTCATTTGCGCTGGCAGATCGAATTCGTGAATTACGAAATGAGAAATTAGTAGCACAGCAACAAACACTTGACCTCATAAAAAATCAAAAAGAGGTGCTGGAGAAAACTGTGCAGGAGCGCACCATGGAAATTGCTGCGCAAAACGAAGAGATGGTTGCTCAGAATGAAGAGCTGGTAAGTCTTCAGGATCAACTCTCCCTACAAAATATAAATTTGGAAAAACAAAATACAGAACTTAACAACGCCCGTAAACTCATTGAAGTACAACATCAGGAACTCCAACACTACACCGAAAACCTGCAAGAAGAAGTAAAGATGAAAGCCAAAGACCTGGTAGCCACCAACCAGGAACTTATCAAGCACAACCACCAACTTCAACAATTTTCTTTTATTACTGCGCATAACCTACGCTCACCCGTGGCCCGTATTCTTGGGCTTATCAATCTACTTCAATTGAAAGATAAAACCTTTGAGGACCGAGAGTACATACTGGAACAAATACGCATTACCGGGCAAGATCTTGATCAGGTAATAAAAGACCTCACCTTGGTGTTAGACATTAAAAAAGGTATCACTGAGAACTTCAAGTCTCTTGTCCTAATGGACTATATAAACAGAGTTCAAACGATGCTAAAAGCAGAACTGGAAAAGAATAATGTAAGGATTCTCTTAGATGTACCTGCAGACATTACAGTACTTGGCTTAAGTGCTTATGTGGAGAGTATTCTCTTTAACCTGATCAGCAACATTCGTGCTCAAAAGCTGGAGCACTCTGTTAAAATTAGCGTGAGCGATAATGGTATTGGTATAGACCTGAACCAGCAACAACACAAACTGTTTGGCATGTATCAACGCTTTCACTTTCATGTAGAAGGCCGGGGGCTTGGGCTTCACCTGGTAAAAACACAAACGGAAGCGATGGGTGGAAAAATTGACGTAACAAGTGAGCCTCATAAGGGCACACTGTTTGAAATCACCTTACCATCAGAATAGGCGAACAGTGCTTACCTTATTTATCTAACCACCACAGACATTTCAATATAACACCTCTTCAGCATTCTACTTTCTTACCTACACGCTGTGCTAGTCACTTGTAAAGGGGAACAAGTCTTCAACTCTACTTTCTTCTAAATTTTAAACCAAAGAATTTTATCCGAACGGTGTTAGAACAAAATCTGCTAATCCGCTTTCATACCTAACATAACTTATTTAGCCCTTCGCGGGCTTGTCCCGCGATCCCATTTTTAGTCATGGGATGCCGGAACAATCCCTATATACCATCGGGACGGCAAGGTGTTTTAGGTAAGAAGACAGACTAGCAGAAAACAAAATGCCGCACTAACTAGATCGGTGCGGCATTTTCAGGTTCTGAAAGATCAGATCTAGCTTATGCTAGTTTATCAAGAACATCCATTACTTCACGCACTGCTTTGCGGCTTGCTTCCATCAGTGCCTTTTCATCTTCGTTCAAATCGAGTTCGATAATCTTTTCGATACCATTTTTACCCAATACAACCGGAACACCCAAGTAACAATCGTTGATTCCGTATTCACCTTCCAACTTAATACACACCGGGAAAATTCTTCGTTGATCTTTTACAATGGCTTCTACCATCTGCGCAGCGGCTGCACCGGGTGCATACCAGGCAGAAGTTCCCATCAATTTCACCAACTCACCTCCTCCTACTTTAGTTCTCTCCAAAATGGCATTCAACTTATCTTTATCAATAAGTTCTGTAACCGGAATTCCAGATACAGTGGTGTAGCGAGGAAGTGGCACCATGGTATCACCATGCCCGCCCAACAACATCGCCTGAATATCCTTTGGTGAAATATTAAGCGCATCCGCCAAAAAAGCGCGGTAACGTGCGGTATCCAAAATACCCGCCATACCCATCACGCGAGTACGGGGCAACTTTGAGGTTAGATGT
This sequence comes from Cytophagales bacterium Ga0077538, assembly GCA_001464155.1. Lineage (GTDB taxonomy): Bacteria > Bacteroidota > Bacteroidia > Cytophagales > Cyclobacteriaceae > Chryseotalea. Next base: position 7,433 of record LNEN01000110.1, read on the forward strand.
GCCTGGTAAGTCATCACATCTAAAGGATTGGACACTACTATAACAATGGCATTTGGCGAATGCTTGATCACATTTTCGGTAACCGACTTTACAATACCTGCATTGGTTGAAATAAGATCATCACGGCTCATGCCGGGTTTACGTGGCAAGCCTGACGTTATCACCACGACATCCGAATTCGCAGATTTGGAGTAATCATTTGTTGCTCCGATTGTACGAGAATCGTAGAGGTTAATAGGCGACTTCTGCCAAATGTCGAGTGCCTTGCCTTCTGCCAGGCCTTCCTTAATATCGACCAACACAATTTCATTTGCCACCTCGCGCTGAGCCAAAACATCTGCACAGGTTGCACCAACATTGCCAGCGCCAACTACAGTAATTTTCATAAATGATTACAGTTTAAGTTATTGAAAGTCATTGATTTATAAACTTTTGAACAAACCCGCATAAAAGTCTTCGTTCGTAAGAGCGGGCGAATTTATCAATCGATTGCGCAAAGAAAAAGGATATTAGCTAAAATCTGTTGTTACCGTAAAAGCCAATGCATGTTTAGTGTCTGGCATTAGCTTAAAGCGGTTGTCAATCCGATGTCCCACCACCCATACAATTTCACCCTTGGACTCCAAAACCGTGAGCTGTTGCTTTTCAGGAATTGACACTTTGGTATCTACTAAAAAGTCACTCAGTTTTTTTCGATGCTGCATACCCAATGGATAAAAAAAATCACCAGGTTCCCATTGGCGCCACACCAAGGGGAAATGCAATTTGTCAGCATCGAGCATTGCAACACTTGAATTGGATGTGGGTATTGCCACCGGTGCCTTTTTTACTTTGATACTCACGCTACCCAGATGCACCTCCTCATCGTTCTCTCGAATAATCGTGGACAGTTTACTCTCCAGTCGAGGTGTGAGGAGAAGACTTTCCCTGTCTAACACAACTTGATGACTGACAGATAAGAACATTTTACCTGACTGGTTATTCAGGGCGAGTAAAATCTCATTACATACTTCAAAATTAAATCCGTAAGGCTGAAGCAATTTATACAGGAGCATTACACTCCCCTTTTCTCCACTAAGACTTACCTTCTCAATTACCAAAGCCGAACCAGAATTACGTACTGATTTTTCCTTCCACTCCAGAAAAGCACTTTCACTAAGGGCAAGTTCGGCCGCAAGCTTTTGCTGTCCCCTCGAAACCGTGTGCTCCAAAGAGGGGTTAATTTCTTTTAGTTTTGGTATGAGCTGATGACGAATGTAGTTTCGAGTATAATCATCAGTGCTATTACTGCTATCTTCTCGCCAAACAAGTTCATTTTCGTTTGCGTACTGTTCTATTTGCGATCGCGTAGCAAATAAGAGTGGACGAATGACGGAACCATTTCTAACAGGAATACCCACGAGTCCAGCCAGCGAAGCGCCATTGACCCAATTAAACAAAGATGTTTCAATGGAGTCGTTGAGATGATGGGCAGTTGCAACACACTGCAGCTTATGCTTCGTCAGTAGCGATTGAAACCACTCATAGCGAAGTTCGCGGGCGGCCATTTGTATAGAGATCCCTTTTGAATCTGCCAGTACTTGAGTAGACGCATGCAATACATGACAAGGTACTCCGTAGGCAGCGCAGCGTTTTTTTACAAAAAATTCATCCTGATTCGATTCCTCGCCACGCAATTGAAAGTTTACATGCGCCACTTCACAGGGAAATCCGGCTTTTACAAAAAGATCCAGCATGACCATGGAATCCAGTCCGCCACTCACCGCCAATAGAATCTTATCATCGGCAAGGGCCAATGTATTTTCAGAAAGATGGCTCAGGAATTGCTTTAGCACGGTGCGAAATTACAACCTTACGCATTTAGATTGTAGCTTGCAGGCAAATTATGAAGTTTACGTTCCCGCTTTCAACCCATCCACAAAGCCTAAGCAGCCGTTCTATCCTAAAAGGAATGTCTACCCGTATACTCTGTTTCATCATTTTTTCTCTCTTGGCAAGCAGTTCTTCGCTTTATGCCCAGAGGGCCAGGCCTGTAAAACTAAAAAACGCTGATCGTCTAAAGGGCGGACAAAGTGCTGATGGTGAAAAATTTCAACGCCTGTTGGGGAATGTCGTTCTGACCCAAAACAAAACAACTATTTATTGCGACTCGGCCCACTTGTATAAGAAAACCAATACGGTAGAGGCTTATGGTAAAGTGAGAATTACGGAAGGTGATTCCGTAACGGTTACAGCCCTCAGCCTTGTTTACGAAGGCGATAAACGACTTGCCAAACTCAGACGCAATGTTGTCTTTACCAAACTGGCAACAGCAACGTTGTACACCGATTATCTCGACTACGATCGGATTAAAAACACAGCTTATTATTTCAACAATGGTAAATTGGTAGACAGCGTAAATGTGCTTACCAGTGTGAAAGGATATTACCATGTAAGCTCCAATCTATCTGCCTTCAAAAAGGAGGTAGTGGTTACCAATCCTGACTACACAATGATGGCCGACAGTTTGCAATACAACTCCGCTACCAAAATCATTTACTTTGTAACGCCAACCACCGTTACCGACAAAGACAGTTCTACGTTTGTCTATGAACGAGGCACTTACAACACCCAACAAAAAACATCGAATCTTGAAAAAGGAAAAGGTGAAAATGTGAATTACACCATCACCGGTAAAAATTACAGCCTGGATGATTTTAATAAAATCTACCGCGTACGGGGAGATGTGGTGGTTACTTCCAAAGAAGATAAGTTAGTAATCTATGGCCAAGCCTCTGATGCCTACAAACTAACTAACATTACTAAAATCTATGACCGTGCCTACCTCGCTAAAATAACAGACGAAGGTGACACGCTTTTCATGCGAGCCGATACCTTGGTTTCCATCGACAGTCCTGATCCAGCGAAAAAACGTATCCTGGCTTATGGTAAGGTGAAGATTTTCAAAAATGATTTACAGGGAATAGCCGATTCGCTAGAATATAGAATTGCTGATTCCACCTTGGTGTTCTATCAACAACCCGTTCTCTGGACAGACGAAAACCAAATGTCTGCAGACTCGGTGAGCATGCAAATTGAGAACAATACGATTAAGCGCATCTTCCTAAAAACAAATGCCTTTGTCGTATCTGAGGATACACTCATCCATGATTTCAATCAGATCAAGGGCCGGAAGATGACAGCCGAGTTTAAAAATCAAAAGCTACATCGGGTGTTGGTCGATGGCAATGCCGAAAATCTTTATTTCGCGCTAGATGAAAAAGATAACTCCCTGATGGGAATGAATAAAATTATCTGTAGCCGCATTTTAATTCGTTTTAAGGAAGGAAAGGTAGATACCTTTAGTTCGTATGTAAAGCCTGAGGCGCAATTCATACCCCCACATGAGTTAGAGGATGGCGACCGAAGGCTTCGTGGTTTCCAATGGCAGATAGAAAAACGCCCGACTAAACAAGATGTGGTAACAAAGTAAGCGTACAAATCTTATCTTGGTAAATATTCTTTTCATCAGGACTATGAGATATTTTGCCACACTTCTTTTCCTTGCTTCTGCAAGTCATTTATTCGCACAGGAAAATCCCCTCGACAAGGTAGCGGAGAAACATGCGCTGGCCTCGCTCCCACAATTTTACGAACTCTTAACACTGGAAAATGTCGCCAGCAATCACCAGGATATCGAAAAGAATATACGCTGGTGCGAAAATGCTTTTTCTACCAGAGGATTTACGGTACAACGATTAACCACACCGACAGTCCCCTTACTCTTAGCAGAGAGAAAGGTAAAAAAGGCATCGAAGACAGTGCTCATTTATTTGCAACTGGATGGTCAGCCTGTAAACCCTGCCTTGTGGGATCAGGAAAGTCCCTGGAAGCCTGTGTTGAAAGAAATGAATAGCGAAGGAAAGTGGTCGATTATCCCAGACGATAAACTCAACTCCGATTACAATCGCGACTGGCGCATTTTTGCACGATCTACTTCCGATGCGAAAGGCCCGGTAGCTGCTTTTCTGGCTTCTTTGGATGCACTAAAGGAATTAAAGAAAGAACCGAACTACAACATCAAAGTCATTATGGATTTTGAAGAAGAACTAGGTTCTCCTCGCCTGCCTGCTGCCGTAGCCCAATACAAGAATGAGTTGGCTGCAGATTGGTTTATCATTTTTGATGGACCCCGGCATGTGAGTAATCAACCCACATTGAGTTTTGGTGCCCGGGGCATCTGCGAAATAACCCTCACCACTTTTGGTCCGCGCGCACATATGCACAGTGGCAATTATGGAAACTATGCGCCCAATCCTGCCTTGCGCTTGTCTCAGCTACTCGCCTCTATGAAAGATGAAGACGGCCGTGTTACCATTCCTGGATTCTATGATGGCGTTGTCTTAACCGAAGAGGAGAAACGCATTTTAAAAAATGTACCCGATGATGAAGCAGAGATTCGGAAGTTTTTAGGAGTCGCCCAAGCCGATAAAGTGGCAGAAACATTTCAGGAGGCGATGCAATACCCAACATTGAACATCCGGGGACTTGATGCTTTGTACATTGGTGAAAAAGCACGAACGCTTATCCCAGCCTGGGCTACTGCCGAGATAGATATTCGCTTGGTGCCTTCCAGCGATCCACAACGGCTTATTAATCTGGTTAAGAAACATGTAGAAGACAAGGGCTATTACCTGGTGGCTACGGAACCTACTGAAGAGGAGCGCATGAAATATCCACGCATTGCCGCCATACAATCTTCGATCTCGTATGCTGCTTTTCAAACACCCTTCGATTCAGAAGTAGGAAAGTGGCTGGATAAGGCCATGCAAAAAGCTTTTAACAAGGAACCCATCAAAATCAGAACCACTGGTGGCTCCATTCCCATTTCTCCTTTTGTGAATACCCTCGGAATACCGGCTGTGGCAGTGCCTACGGTCAATGCCGATAATAATCAGCACGCTGAAAATGAGAATATACGTCTGGGGAATTACATCGATGCGGTGAAAACCTTCCTGGCCATCTTAACCGAGAAGATTTAGAGCGTTTGACCTACCCATTACAGGGTACGGCAACGATCTTCAGTAGGTATTATTGTAGGAGTCGGCAAGAATTTCAGCTTTTTTGTATGAATTACGCCTGAAAATTTTAACTTTTGTATCAACTCTCAAATGGATATGAAGGTATGGCTATCGTTGGCTTTTGCACTTCTCTGGACTTTCTCCCAAGCCCAGCAGTTTGATGTGATCTACACCACAGAGCCAATCAAAACCAGTATCGGTGAAACGGTACAAAGCAACCTTCGCCTTCGAAACAACGACACCAAAACGCTGACTTTAGCCATTCGAAAGCTTCCCTCCTCTCTGGGCAGTACTCAACGTACCCAGATTTGTGTTAAGGATGTTTGTGCCGAAGAGGTGACTGTAAAAGTAGAACCAGGTCAAACGTTAAATGATGTACTCATCTCTTTCTATGCAGGACTTTCATCGGGACTGAGTGCGTCACGCTTTATTATTTTTAACAAGAGCAATCCTTCCGAATCGTATGAATTTGACCTCAGTTTTTCCATCGAAGAACCCGAAGAACGCAGGTCCATTTATACCTCTGGTTTGATAACCCTGCACGATGTCTACCCCAACCCAGCGGTAGAATCTGCACAAGTTGATTATAAGATACACGAGGCGAAACCTACCTACATCGTCATTATCCGCAATTTGCTTGGCAACATTGTGGCGAAGTATACCCTTGATCCCTTGGAGGGCAAACTAAAAATGCGCACCGATGACCTGAATACAGGCATCTATTTTTTCAGTCTTTACATAGACAATGAATCGGTAATGACCCATAAAATGATGGTGAAGAAATAACCCTTTCACCCTTCCTTTCTTAAAACCTATTCTTATGGTACCAAAACCCTGAAAATTCCGTTTTTCTCCTATTCATAAGGATAGTATATTTGCAGGCTTATGCTTAGAGTATTTCAGGTAAAACTGGTTTTTTGGGTCCTTTTAGTGGCTGTAGGCTGCAGTAAGTTCAGAAAAATCGAAAAAAGTGAGGATTGGCGCGTAAAATACGATGCTGCCCTTACCTATTACGAAAAGAAAGATTACTACCGCGCGTCTGTATTATTTGACCAAATCATGCCGATTGTCCGCGGTTTGCCCGAGGGCGAACGGGTTCAATTCTACCTTGGATATTGCCAGTATTATGATAAGAAATACCTATTCGCGGCAGAATATTTCAAAACCTTTTATGAAACCTATGGTCGCAGTGCTTCAGCCGAAGAAGCCCGCTACATGTATGCTTATTCTCTCTATCTCTCCTCCCCCGGACCAAATTTAGATCAGACTGAAAGTATCAATGCCATGGCTTCCATGCAGGACTTTTTGAATCGATACCCTGCCAGCAGCTATCGCGAAAAATCCACCGAGATTATTTTAGCCATTCAGGTGAAATTGGAGAAAAAGGGCTTTGACAATGCCAAGCACTAC
>LNEN01000111.1 GCA_001464155.1 Cytophagales bacterium Ga0077538
AAAGCGATCGTTCATCAGGGAGAAGATTTTAAAATAGCTACCTCCAATATTTTTCTCACAAGCACTCCACCTCTTGAAATGATGGTTCCTCCTGTTCTTCTGGCAGAAGTGATTCCGTCTGTTCTTGCTACGCAATATCTTTTGTATCATTACGATCCACCTTTACCAGCGACAGATCGTACCGTTTCCTTTGGTGTTTTCCTGATTTGATTTTTTCCTTTCCTAGAAGAGCATTGACTCTTCCTTCTATCGCTTTGCTTTAGCGATACACATTACTTTCATTTCCTTTTCACTATTGCCATGATTGAAAATATAATTTCATTCTCATTGCGCAACCGCTTTCTGGTCTTACTGGTTGCCATCGGATTATTTGCCTGGGGTATTTACTCTGTAAAGGTGAATAAGATAGACGCTATACCCGATCTCTCCGAAAACCAAGTCATTGTTTTTACAGAATGGATGGGGCGAAGTCCACAGCTGATGGAGGACCAGATTACGTACCCGCTTGTTACCAATTTACAGGGCTTACCACAGGTAAAATACGTGCGAGGATCATCCATGTTTGGGATGAGTTTCGTGTATGTCATTTTTAATGATGATACCGACATCTATTGGGCACGTGAGCGAGTACTGGAGCGGCTCAACTATGCCACTCGTCTATTACCAGAGGGTGTAACACCGACACTCGGTCCTGATGGAACAGGGGTTGGCCATATCTTATGGTATACACTCGATGCTCCGGGTATGGACTTAGGTGAACAACGTGCCATTCAGGATTGGTATGTAAAATTTGCACTTCAAAATGCACCCGGTGTAAGCGAGATTGCCTCCTTCGGTGGCTTTCAAAAGCAATACCAGGTTACGCTCAATCCCAACAAACTAAACTATTATGGACTCTCCACTCAAGAAGTCATTCAATCTGTGCGCGCCAATAATAATGAAGCAGGCGGACGAAAGTTCGAAATGAATGATATCGGCTACATAATTAAAACTGCTGGCTACCTGAAGTCAATCGAAGAAATTGAAAACATTGCCATTAAGACAGTGAACACAACACCTATTACGGTGCGCGATGTGGCCACTGTTCAGATGACAGGCGAAACTCGTTTAGGAATTTTCGACTTCGATGGCGAAGGTGAAGTGGTAGGCGGCATTGTAGTGATGCGCTATGGGGAAAATGCAGACGAAGTGATTAAAGGTGTGAAGAAAAAAATGGAAGAAGTGGCAAAGGGTTTTCCACAAGGTGTAAAATTCAACATTATCTATGATCGCAGTGAGTTGATTCAGGAATCGGTTTCCTCCATTAAAACTACCTTGATTGAGGAAATGATTGTTGTGTCGCTTGTCGTCATCATCTTCCTGTTTCATTGGAGAAGTGCTGCCAGCATTATCATACAAATACCAATTACATTGGCGACTGCCTTTATCTTATTAAATGCTTTTGGCATTACCTCTAATATTATGTCTCTTACTGGCATCGCCCTGGCCATTGGCGTTATTGTAGACAATGGCATCATCATGGCAGAAAATTCCTATAAGAATTTATCCACGCGCTTTGCAGAGTTAAATCCCGAAACTGAAAAAGAAGGTCATGCTTAAAAAAATCTTTTCCCGAAGCTATAACAAGATCGATGAGTCAGAGCGACTGGCCATCATTGAAAAATCTTCGAAGCAAGTATCGAGAGGTGTGTTTTACTCGACCATAATCATCATTACTTCTTTCCTGCCGGTGTTTATGCTCACAGGGCAGGAAGGAAAGCTCTTCCATCCATTGGCCTACACCAAAACCTTCATAATGTTGGTAGATGCCATTTTGGTAGTCACCCTAGCTCCGGTCATTATTTCCTTCTTTATGAAGGGACGCTTTACCAGTGAAAATAAAAACCCGATCAATCGTTTTCTCGAGCGTGTGTACGAGCCCATTATTCGGTCGTGTATGAAATGGAGAAAAACTACCATTGGTATTAATCTCTTAGCCTTAGTGATCAGTGTGCCCTTGCTGATGAGTCTGGGAAGTGAATTTATGCCACCTCTGGATGAGCAGTCAATTCTCTTCATGCCGGTAACCTTACCGGATGTTTCCAACGAAGAGGCGAAGCGTATTCTACAAGTGCAGGATAAAATCATTAAGTCTGTTCCGGAGGTTCAAAAAGTATTGGGCAAGGCAGGCCGTGCCAGTACAGCCACGGACAACTCTCCCATTTCCATGATTGAGACCATCATCATGCTGAAACCAAAATCAGAATGGCGCGAAGGGTTAACCAAAAACGATATTATAAATGAGTTGGATGCCAAGATGCAAATTCCCGGTGTGGTAAATGGTTGGACACAACCGATTATCAACCGCATCAACATGTTGGCCACAGGCATTCGAACCGATGTTGGCGTAAAAGTGTATGGCCAAAACCTGGATAGTATTTACTCCTTGTCTGAAAAAGTGAAGACAGCCCTGGCAGGTATTGAGGGGGTGAAAGATTTGTATGTAGATCCCATTACCGGTGGTAAATACCTGGTCATTGATATCAATCGACAGAAACTGGGAAGGTATGGCTTATCCGTTAATGATGTGAATACAATTGTGGAGTCTGCCATTGGCGGCTCTCCCATTGGTCAGACGATTGAGGGGCGTCAGCGATTTACCATTAGTGTCCGTCTCGCACAAGATTATCGCAACAGCATAGAACAACTTAAGCGCATTCCCATCAAAACACCAGGCTTGGGTACCATTCCACTTTCTTCTGTCGCAGAGATTAGATTCGAGGATGGTCCTCCTATGATTACCTCCGAAAATGCCATGCTACGCGGAGCTGTTTTGTTCAACGTTCGCGGTCGCGACTTGGGCAGTACCGTATCTGAAGCCATCGAAAAACTAAACCATGAAATGGGTGTCTTGCCGAATGGTTATTACCTGGAATGGAGTGGGCAGTATGAGAACCTCATTCGTGGAAAGCAAACACTGATGCTCATTCTTCCGGTTGTTATGCTCATCATTTTTGTTTCCTTGTATCTGGCATTCAAATCCATCCGCGAAGCATTTTTTAGTTTGATCACTGTCCCTTTCGCACTTATTGGAGGTGCCTATATGGTTTACTTCTATGGTGTTAATCTTTCCGTAGCAGTCGCGGTTGGCTTTATTGCACTATTCGGTATTGCTGTGGAAACGGGTGTTGTGATGGTGATTTACCTTAACGATGCCATGCAACAACTGGTGAAGCTGAGAGGTAACAGCAGCGAGACAATTACACGCGAAGAACTGAAAGAATTTGTGATTGCTGGTGCCGCCAAACGTCTTCGGCCAAAGTTGATGACCGTTTGTGTAGCCTTATTTGGTTTAGTACCTGTCTTGTGGTCAACGGGTGTGGGTAGCGATGTGATGCTACCCATTGTACTCCCCATGATTGGCGGGGTACTTACCTCTTCTACGCACATCTTGCTGGTGACACCGCTCATCTTTCTGATGACGAAAGAATATGAATTAAGAAAGTTCGGAAAATTGGAAGTCTATGAAATCAAGCATTAAGATAATTGTCTCACTTCTTGTTCTCTCCTGTCTATTCCTGCAAGAGGCATCCGCTCAACAAGTAATGAGTCTCGATAGCGTGCTGCACATTATTAACAGGCAGAACCCGATGCTTCAGGAATATGACAATAAGGTGAAAGCCTTAAACACCTATACAGAAGGAGCAAAAAGTTGGATGGCCCCTATGGTGGGTGCTGGAACGTTTATGACACCCTACCCTAATCAGTTGCTCATGGAGGAACGGGATAAAGGATCCATTATGGTAACGTTTGAGCAAGAAATTCCTAATCCCGGTAAGCTAAATGCCAACAAGCGCTACTTAGCATCACGTGCGTCCGTAGAAGAACAAGGGAGAGCTTACCAATTTAATGCCTTGCGATCAGAGGCTAAAACGTTTTACTACCAATGGTTGGTGGCTGAAGAGAAGCTTAAGGTGCTGCGTGAAAGCGAACGCATTGTGGAATTGATGTTGAAGCTTGCGCAACTTCGCTATCCGTATAACCAGGGAAGTCTTGGAAATATTTACAAAGTAGAAGGAAGACTGAGCGAGGTACGTAACATGGTGCTCATGACAAAAGGTGATATAGAAGAAAATCATTTCCGGCTTAAAACACTTATGTGTTTACCGGCTGAAACGAACATCATGGTTGACACCACTATGCGGGTACAGTATGAAGTTAACGCCATGATGTATGACACAGCTGCACTTGGTTCACAACGCAGCGATGTTCGACAATTGGATAAAACGATACAAGCAATGCAGTTGAATCAAGAGTTGCAACGCTACCAATCTAAACCGGATTTTAAAATCAGGTTTGACCACATGCAACCCCTCGGAAACATGCCCACACAATTTACAGCGATGGCCATGGTATCCATACCCATTGCTCCGTGGTCCTCCAGAATGTATAAGTCCGAGGTAAAAGGCATGCAATACGATATAGAGGCAATGAAAAAGGGTCGAGAGGCCATCCTAATCGAAACAAAGGGCATGTTGGCTGGCATGTCTGCAAAGCTTAACCGCATGCAGGAACAATTGGTAAACTATAACACCAAAATCATTCCTGCTCTCCGTAAAAATTATCAAACGGTTATGCTGGGATACGAGGAGAATCGTGAGCAGTTACCCATTGTCATTGACGCGTGGGAAGCCCTCAACATGGCACAGCTGGAGTATCTGGATAAAGTAGAAGAATATTATTTAATGATTGTGAGTTATGAGAAACAATTGGAGAAATAGAATAATCCTTTCACTAGTCTTTCTGTGCTTGTTGCTGATGGCTGCCTGCACAAAGAACCAGGAACATGCTGAGCATGCAGACACCTACATCTGTCCAATGCATCCAACCGTTGTGTCTGACAGACCTGCCACCTGTCCTGTTTGTGGCATGGACCTGGTGCGCAAAGCAAAACCCGGTGAGGAAGTAAAGATCACTGAGGATCTTGCTAAGCTTATTAAATCACCTAACGAAGCGGTGGTGGCCTCTATCAAGACAGTTAAAGGTCAATTTAAAACAATGCCTGTGTCTGTGAGAGCGGAAGGAGTTATCACGTACGATACCCGAAACCTGTATACGCTGCCTGCACGCATCGGTGGACGTTTAGAAAAAGTTTTCTTAAAGTATGCATTTCAACCTGTGAGAAAAGGTCAAAGGGTCGTTGAAATTTACAGTCCCGAGCTGCTAACCGCGCAGCGCGAAGTTCTGTACCTAGTGGAAAATGATGCTGACAATACAACCCTTCTGGAGTTATCTAAAAGTCACTACTACCTTCCCCATCTATAGTCCTCACGAGGGCTATATCCTGTCAAGCAGCCAATCAGCACCAACAGCAGCCGTTTCGAATTCATCGACTCCTTCTTCAGGAATGGGGGGCGATATGGGGGCTTCTTCTGCCAGCCCCACGACAACAGCAACTGCCAATAGCAGCACACCTGCTTCTGCGAATTTGGTTCGAGAAGGTGATTACGTATCAGCGGGTCAAACGCTCTTTACTATCGTAAATGCTTCGGCTCTGCGGGTAGAATTGAATGTACCCATTTCACAAGCAGGTAGTGTACAGGAAAATGATGAAGTAGATTTGGATCTTGGAGATGGAACCTTCAGAAAAGCAAAGATTGATTTTGTGCAACCCTTTTTTACGGATGGTGAAGAATTCGTAAAGATGCGTCTGTACATCGCCAACTATGGAGCACTTCAGATCGGTCAATTGGTACAGGCCACTATTCGAATGAAGTCTGTGGAAGCCTTATGGATTCCTCGAGAAGCTATTTTGGATCTCGGACTGGATAAAATCGTTTTTGTAAAAGAGCGAGAGGTTTTCAAACCCAAGAAAGTAAAAGAAGGCATACGCATGGAAGGTTGGGTAGAAATCGTACAGGGTCTCTCCTCTTCTGACGAAATCGCGAGCAATGCCCATTACATGGTTGATAGTGAGAGTTTTATTAGAGTTAAGTAACATGAAAAATATATCACTTTACATACTCAGCGCACTCCTTATCGCTTGCACTGCTGAACAAAAGAAGAGCGAGGCAACCGAGCATGATCATGCGCAGGAAGCAGCAGGACAGTACACATGCCCCATGCATCCACAGGTAGTACAAGATACCCCGGGCACGTGCCCCATGTGTGGGATGGATTTGGTAAAAGTCGACAAAACACAAAGTGCTTCCGGAGATTTAATGCTGAGTGACAGTCAGGTAAAACTAGCTAACGTAACCACGCAAAAGGTTTCAGTGAAGGCTATTGGACAAACATTGGTAATCAATGCACGCTTAGCCGAGAATGAGGATTTAACAGAAATCATCAGCAGTCGCGCAGCGGGAAGGATTGAAAAATTATATGTAAAGGAAACAGGACGCGTGGTGCGTGCCGGTGAGCCCTTGTATGACTTGTATAGCGAGTCACTCCTTACCTTGCAACGCGAATACCTACTCGCGAAAGAACAGTACGAGACACTGGGAAACGGAGAACCGCGCTATGCTTCTTTTCTGAAAGCAGCCGAACGGAAACTACTACTCTATGGACTTACCCCTAAACAGGTTGAACGACTGGATGAATCAAAGATTATTCAACAGCGCATTACCTTTGTTGCTCCTGCTGGGGGAATCATCTCAGAAGTCGTGGCCTCTGAAGGGCAATATGTAGCAGAAGGTGCTGCACTTTACCGACTAGAAAACATCAGCCAATTGTGGGTGGAAGCAGAGGTTTATCCAAATGAAGCTGGCCTGCTCCAGCCTGGCGATAAACTCACAGTCCGCGTGAATGGATTTGAATCGGAATCAGTAGAGGCGACTGTAAACTTTATGAGTCCTGAGTACAGGGCAAATACACAAATCACGATTGTACGGGCTATCATCGATAATTCGAACATGAAATGGAAACCCGGTATGCAGGCACAGGTACTTTTCACCCACTCGTCTCGCAAAACCATTGCCATCCCTGTCGATGCTGTCATCCGCAACGGAAAGGGTACCCATATATATGTGGAAACTGCGAGTAATACGTTTCAACCACGCAGGGTGAAGACAGGTGTAGAAGATTTTGATCTGGTTGAGATTACAGAAGGACTACAGGAAGGAGAACGCATCGCTATATCAGGTGCTTACTTGCTGTACAGTGAGATTATCTTAAAAAAAGGAATAGACCCTATGGCGAGTCATAACCATTGATACTTTTAACCAATTATTAACTATTAACACAAACTATTAACTATGAAAACCAAATCACTTTTCTTTTCAATGCTTCTAGCGGTTACAGCTTTTACATTCCTTCAATGTGGCGGAAATAAAAAGGAGGAAACTCAGGCAGAACAAGCACCGGCAACCGAACAAGAACATGCTTCAGGGTCTTCTGCCGCAGCAGAGGCAGCTGAACCCCTCTTCGCAGTCCATGCACAATTCCAACAACAACTAGCAGGGGTATTTAAATCGTATGTAACCTTAAAGGAAGCGTTGGTTTCTGCTGATGCTTCCACAGTATCGCCCGCAGCAACTGCAACGTTAGTATCAGTGGAGAACATAGAAATGAAATTACTGACAGGCGCGGCTCATAATGATTGGATGAACTATAAAGCTGGGATCGAATCCTCTTTGAAAGCCATGGTAGCCTCTACGGATATTGAAGAACAACGTCAATCCTTCAGCACCCTTACAGATAATTTATACAAAAGTATTAAGGCATACGGTTTGGGTGGTGTGCAGGCCTATTATGAATTCTGTCCTATGGCCTTTGATAATCAGGGTGGATTTTGGCTGAGCGATGCTGCCGAAATCAGAAACCCATACTTCGGTGACAAGATGTTGACGTGTGGTGAGGTGAGAGAAAAACTTAAATAGTTAAACGAATGAAGCGCAGGGAATTCATTAAACGATCAGCAACTTCAACGATGGCTACCTTAGTGGGTGGAGCATTTTTGTTGGAAGCGAAGGTGGCTTTGATCGTCCACTGCTAATCCCTCCTATCGCAACCGGTAATGTACGCTTGGCCACTCAACAGGTAATGGGCGAAATGTTGAAGGGCCAAACTACTTCCTTACTTTCTTATCGCGAAGGACTCTTAGGTCCGCTCATTAAGGCGGCAAGTGGGGAAACCCTTAGCGTTCAGCTTCAAAATAATCTAACCGAAAAAACCAATGTACATTGGCATGGATTGATCCTGGCTGAAAACATGGATGGACATCCTAAAGATGTCTATGCATCGGGTGAATCATTCAATTACGTTCTGCCCATTCAACAACGTGCCGGCACCTATTGGTATCATCCCCATCCACATGGCACAACCGCTAAGCAGGTTTTCATGGGATTGGCAGGAATGCTCATCGTAACAGATGAGGAAGAAACCATGTTGAATCTTCCCTCGGGAGAATCAGAGATTCCCATCATTATACAAGACAAACGATTTGTTGGCACCTCCCTTGATTATTCACCTTCAGCCGATGAAATCATGACCGGATATTTGTGTGAGCAAATTCTCGTAAATGGAATTTTTTCACCTTATGCTAGTGTTGCAAAAGGCTGGCAACGATTACGTTTACTCAACGGTTCTACGGCCCGTGTCTACAACTTGGCTTTTACGGATGGTATACCCTTTTATGTAATTGGTTCAGATGGTGGCCTCTTAGCGTCACCTGAAACAGCATCCAGCATTATGTTGGCACCCGGTGAGCGCGCTGATGTACTGGTTGATTTTTCTGCACTACCACTTGGAAAGGAATTGTACCTCGTTAGTAATCCCTTCAGCGAGTTCAATGCTCAGGGAAGGCAAGGATTCAAGATCATGAAGTTTAAAATTGACCGAAGCACTTCAGATCGCTTTACGCTACCAACACGTTTATCTTCGTTACAATCCATTCCTATATCCAGTGCTTCTCGCACACGCATGTTTGACATAGCCACCTTGGTGACTGGTGGTATGGGCGGCATGGGGAATATGGGGCGTCACTCCATCAATGGCAAAACTTTCGATATGGAGCGCATTGATGAAACGGTGGAAGCAGGGACTACAGAGATCTGGGAATTTGACAACAGCATGGGTGATGAAATTCACCCAATGCATATTCATGGTGTGCAATTTCAAGTGCTGGAACGCATGGGAGGTCGCAAGAAGTTGATCGCCACAGAAAAGGGATGGAAGGATACGATTCTTCTTATGCCCGGTGAGAAAGTACGCCTGATCATGACCTTCCCAGACTATACAGGAACCTTTGTTTTTCATTGCCATAACCTGGAGCACGAGGACGATGGCATGATGCTTAATTACAAAATTGTTTAACCATTTTTAAAATAGAATACAATGAAATTAACAACACTTTTGCTCAGCCTGATTCTAGGAAGTTGGGGAACCTATGCACAACACGATCACGCTGGTCATGATCAAAAAAAATCTGAACAAGCAGCTGTAACCTTTAAAGATGCGAAGCTCGGTAATGCTTATACACACTACATACTCGTTAAAAACGCATTAGTTGATTCTGATTCAGAGAGTGCTAAGAAAAACGCCATTGAACTCCAGAAGTCACTAGCAGGTTTTAGTGATTCAAAAACGGCACAAGCAGCAGTGGCCAAATTTATGAGCGCGAAGGACTTGTCTGAGCAGCGTCAGCATTTCAGTGCACTCAGTAACGAAATGACTACGCTGGTAAAAGGTGGAAAGTTAGCAACAGGATCTTTATACCTGGAGTATTGCCCCATGGCCAATAACAATTCAGGTGCCTATTGGCTATCCAATGAAAAGGAAATTAAAAACCCTTACTTTGGCAGCAAAATGTTGAAGTGCGGATCTGTGAAGGAGACCATCCAATAGTAACCTGTGACCAGTCCAACCAAAACCACTAAACCAACTTATCCTGCATGACTACAGATCCCTTTACAAAACTCACTGACAACTGTTCCTTTCCGTGGCCTCCATTCCTATCAACTACAGGACTGGTTTTAGCATTTCTTATGTTCTTTTCCTGCACAGGAAAAAACTCTGAACAACAAGGCTCTTCCAAAGAAGAAGAAATGCTGACAGAGAAGATTCGACTCAAGGAATTGAACGGTGAACCAATCGACTTACAGCAGTACAAAGGCAAAACAATTTTTATCAATTTGTGGGCCACCTGGTGCGGACCTTGCATTAAAGAGATGCCCTCCATTGAAAGAGCGAAAAAGGCATTTACAGACGGTAACATCGAGTTCTTAATTGCCTCTAACGAATCCATTGAAGAGATCGAAGGTTTTATCAAAAAGCGCAATCTTGATCTTCACTATGTGCATCTTGAAAATCTGGAAGAACTAAATGTTCAAGCCCTGCCAACTACTTTTATCATAAATTCCGCTGGCGAACTTCGTTTCTCAGAAACTGGATACAGAGAGTGGGACACTACTGAGAATATTGAATTGATTACTAAAATCATCCAATCAAATGAATAAATTTTTTACACTTAGCCTATTCTTACTCGCGGGATGTAGTTCTAGCAAAGAATCCCAACCAGTAGCTATCCACCAAATGGATTCACCTGCTGGCAATTCGAGTGGTGAACCTCATTTATTCACAGACGACTCAGGAAACGTCTATTTATCATGGATTGAAAAAGCAACAAAAAGAGGAGAGTTTAAATTCTCAATACTAAAGGATCAACAATGGTCCCAACCTATCTTGATTGACTCAGGAAGTAATTGGTTTGTGAATTGGGCCGACTATCCAATGATCGCGAGTAGTAAAGAAAAATTTGTAGCGCATTACCTTGAAAAGAGTGGAGAAGGAACCTACGCCTACGATGTGAAGATCACTACCTCCTTAGATAGTGGGAAAACATGGAAGAGCGCCAGCATTCTCCACGATGATGGTAAACAAGCAGAACATGGATTCGTATCCTTAATTCCCTACGGAGATAATTTTTTAGTTACCTGGTTGGATGGCAGGAATACCGTGATGGAGGGTATGGAGAATATGAACCATGAGGGACATCATGGAGCCATGAGTTTACGTGCTGCCATCATAGATACGGATGGAAATAAACTAAATGAGTGGGAACTTGATAATAAGACATGCGATTGTTGCCAGACAACGGCAGCGATAACCGAAAACGGACCGATCGTAATTTATCGCGATCGATCCGATGAAGAAATTCGCGATATGTCCATTGTTCGATTGGTAAATGGCGAGTGGACACCCCCTCAGTCTATTTTTCAGGATAATTGGAAGATTGCCGGATGCCCCGTCAATGGGCCACGCACTGCTTCTATTGGCAATACCTTAGCAACAGCCTGGTTCTCCGCACCAGAAAACAAAGCCATGGTAAATATCATTTTCTCCACGGATGGTGGCACTACCTTCGGAAAACCAATACGCATTGATGAAGGTAACCCCATTGGTCGCGTGGATATTGTTTTGCTCGATACAGAAACGGCTATGGTGAGTTGGATGGAGGGCAGTGATATTAAAGTTGTAAAAGTAAAGCAAGACGGAAGCAAGGGACAGGCCATCACCATCGCCTCTTCTTCAGGAGGACGTTCCAGTGGCTTTCCTCAAATGACAAAATCTGGGAATACATTAATCTTTGCCTGGACCGATGATAGAGAGAAGTCGATTAAGACAGCATCACTCACATTGGATTAAAAAATTCTAGCGTGTATAGAAGTCAATAGATGCAAACCTTTTGAACCCTCAGTAAGAAAAGCATTCCTTCAAAACCAGCGAGCATCACGAAAGCAATTGCGGGGGTGGACTGCCAGCTGGTTTTGATTTGTCTTCTGGTAATGGTACAAACTCATGATTATCAGTGGGCGGCAATAAAATCCTGCCCTGCTTCCAATCCTCTTTCGCTTGTTCGATACGCTCCTTCCGCGATGAAACAAAATTCCACCAGATAAAACGTTCCCCTACCGGTTCGCCACCCAACAGCATAAGTGTAGTTTTTTCTTTCGCAAGAATAAGTGGATCTACACCTTTGGTAAATACCATTAGTTTTCCACTGGTGTAGGTTGTTCCTGAAACTTCTACACTCCCCTTGACGATATAAAAACCGCGTTCTGTATGTTCTCTTGGCAAACCAAAACGTGCGCCTGTCTCTAGTACAACATGCAAGTAGCATAATGGTGAATGTGTTTTTACTTGCCCTTGCAAACCATAGGCATTTCCCGCAATCAAGCGCATCCACACACCGGTGTCTGTAAAGACGGGTAAGGCCTCTGGCTTATAATTCGTAAAAGCAGGCATCGCTTCTTCATCCTTTTCTGGGAGTGCTACCCAGGTTTGTATCATTTCCAATTGACCACCCGCTAATACAGCAGGATCTTCAAATCGTTCAGAGTGTGCAATGCCTCTACCGGCTGTCATCCAGTTCACTTCTCCTGGGCGAATCACTTGACCCAACAAATAACTGACAGTAGAAAGTCCGATGTGTGGATGTGGTAATACATCCATCGTCTTAGCTTTATCGGGTTGTATAAAAACAGGGCCTGCATGATCCATAAAAATAAAAGGCCCAACCATGCGCCTTTGCCTGAAAGGTAAAATTCTACGCACTTCCATTCCAGGTGCCAAGGCGGCAGCGCGGGCATCAATCACAATATCTATCATAGTAGCTAGTTGAGAATAAACTCTGTTTACAAATACTAATTTACAAACAATGTTGTAGAGAATTTAGTGCAGAGTGACTTTCATCATTTCGATGAACTATATTTTACGTAACTTCCTAACCATGAAAATCGCCTACATCGGTACCTATCCCCCTCGTGAATGTGGTATCGCAACATTTACTAAGAATTTGATCAGTTCCATGGTACTTGCCTTGGATAAGAATTCAACATCGCCAGAAGTATTTGTAGTGGCTATGAATGATCATACCCTTCAGTATCCATATAAAGAAGAGGTAAAATTAGTGATTCATCAGGATCAACAAACTGATTATTTAAAAGCAGCCACCTTTATTAACCTAAGTCGGGCCGACATTTGTATCCTGGAACATGAGTATGGAATTTTTGGCGGGCAAAGCGGTGTGTACATTCTCCCCTTACTGCATCGACTTGAAATTCCTTTGGTAGTAACGCTTCACACGGTGCTAAAAGAACCATCCTATACAGAGAAGGCTGTGCTAAAGGAGGTGTGCAGAATTGCCACAAAGATTGTGGTGATGAGTCACAAGGCGATAGAATTTCTGACAAGCATTTACGAAGTTCCTGCTGATAAGATTGCTTACATCGAACACGGTGTTCCGGATATTCATCTAGATGAACTGCAATCAAAAAAGGAAACTAAGTTCGAGAACAAGAAACTACTTCTCACCTTCGGGCTCATAGGACGTAATAAGGGGATTGAGACGGTCATTAAAGCCTTGCCAAAAGTTATTGAGAAATATCCTGATGTAGTCTACATGATTGTTGGCAAGACACATCCCAACGTACTTCGTCATGCTGGAGAAGAATATCGAAACTATTTACAATTGCTAATCAAGAACCTAAACCTGGGTGACCATGTACTATTTCTGAATGAGTTTGTAGATCAACAAGATCTCTTTAAGTATTTGGCCGCTACTGATGTCTACATTACTCCCTATGTAAACGAAGCACAAATCACCAGCGGTACGCTTGCGTATGCGCTTGGCGTTGGATGCGCTGTACTCAGCACTCCTTATTGGTATGCTACCGAGTTGCTGGCCGAAGGACGAGGAAGACTTTTTGGCTTTCATGATTCGGATGCATTGGCTACTATTCTATTGGAGCTATTTGATAATCCCGGCCAATTGAAAACGCTGCAAGAAAAGGCCTTTGCGTATGGCAAAGAAATAGCCTGGCCGCGCATTGGAGAAAAGTACATGGCGCTGGCAAATCATATACTCACTACTTCACCCAAATCGTTTGTTAAGAATGAAACGTTGGTAGACCCGCTTCTTCTCCCGCCCTTTTCATTAGCCCATATCAAACGACTAACCGATGATACCGGTATTATCCAACATGCCAAGTTTGGCATTCCCAATCTTAAGGAAGGATATTCGCTGGACGACAATGCAAGAGCCTTGCTGATGGCCTTGATGGCTTACCGGCAAACGAAGGATGCTCAGGCCTTAGAATTAACTCCTATTTATCTTAGTTACATCCATTACATGCAAAATAAGGATGGTACGTTTAAGAATTTTCTGAGTTTCAATCGAAGCTTCCTGGATGAAGAGGGCTCTGAGGATTCGTTCGGAAGAACGATCTGGGCCTTGGGATACTTGCTTGGAAATGCACCTAATGATGCTTACTACCAGACAGGCAAATTAATGTTTATGGAGGCAGCTCCTAATTTTGAAAAACTTCAATCCATCCGGAGCATTGCCAATACAATGATTGGTATAAGTTATTACCTGAGGGCTACTCCTACTGATGAAAGCATGAAGGAAAGACTTAGAGGTTTTGCAGAAGTACTTATGAAACACTACAAAGACAATCAATCAGAGGATTGGCAGTGGTTCGAGCAATTATTAGCCTATGACAATGGAATATTACCCTTGGCCCTTTTGCATGCAGCTGAAATTTTAAGTGATGAGAAAATAAAGTCAGTCGCCTTGAGCGCTATGCACTTTCTGACGGACAATACTATGAAAGATGGCTATCTGTCCATTGTTGGAAGTAATGGATGGTATAAGCACGGTGAAGAAAAAGCGCAGTTTGCCCAGCAGCCAATTGATGCTATGGCCATGGTTCTCCTGTATCATAAGGCTTATCATGTTACCAAAAACAAGGATTACCTGAGCAAGCTGTTCACTTCCTTCATGTGGTTTTTGGGAGAAAATGATTTGAGATTAAGTCTCTACGACTTTGATACCAAAGGCTGCTGCGATGGTTTTGAAAAAGATGGTGTTAACAGAAATCAGGGAGCAGAAAGTACGCTGGCGTATTTAATCTCGCACTTAACCGTTCTACAAGCACACGAAGAGTTTTATAGAAATTAGTAGTACTAATTATTCCTATTTAGTTTTTAAGGCATGGAGTAACTCGGCCATATCCACCACACCATAGGTAGACGAGTAATCTGAAACTGCATAAGGTAATATCAGACTACTGTTATGAATGATTGCCCCGCAGGAATATACCACATTCGGTACGTAACCCTCTCGTTCATTTTCTAAGGGCGATAAGAGTGGTTCTGACAATCGACCAATCTCTTTAGAAGGATCATCCAGATCAAAGAGTGAGGCTCCTATACAATAACGCCTCATCGCTCCCACCCCGTGCGTAATCACCAGCCATCCATCTTCCGTCCACAATGGTGAACCGCAGTTTCCTACTTGTGTAAACTCCCAAGGATAGCGCGGTTCTTGAATCACAACAGGATTATTCCAAACTGTTGGCCTGTCTGAGTACATGAGGTAATTATTCACGCCATCTACGCGGGCTAGCATCGCATACTTTCCTTTAATCTTTCGGGGGAAAACAGCGAGATTTTTGTTGAGTGCTCCATTTCCATGGAGAGGCATCACGCGGAAGGTGTAGAAATTTTCAGTGGATAAAAGTTTAGGAAGTATCGTATGACCATTGTAAGCGGTGTAGGTGGCCATTATTTTCTCAGACTTATCATCATCGATAAAGCGAACAAAGCGGGCATCTTCAATACCCCGACTTTCTGAATCCGATATAGGAAAAATGACACGTTCAGTTATGTCTGAGTCGTGCTTAAACTGCAAGTCGTAGAATGAATCCGCCAGCCAGGTCATTTCTTCCAGGGCTATTTTCTTCTCTGCTGAAATATTATTGGTGGCCAATACCCGATTTACGGCATCCTTCAAGGCATAGTATTCAAACTCCTCTGGCAGATCTTGCATGATGCTAGCCGAGTATTTATCAGGAGTATGCATCTCTGCCAATTTTTTAACGAAACGTTCTTTATTGTACAGAGATTTATGAACGATCTCCGCCTTATCAATGTGATCACCAATTTTCATCATCTGCAAATCGTTATCCTTGTCGATAATGGCTCTCCTGAAGACAATGGAAGAAATGTGACCCTCGCCTGTGGCCCGAAAGGAAATAATCACTCGCTTCTCTCCTTGCCCCAGGTACAATTGATCAAAATCTTCTACAATGGAAGGATTAAAAAAAGCAGCTGATTCAATGGCATACTCCATGGTGCAATACGAACCGATCAACATTTTTCGTTCGTCAGACAAACCATCATAATTGATTTGCATGCCTTCAATGATTCCCTTAATGTTTTCACAGTGCCTAAAAAAGATTCGTGAAATATTACGATGCCGGCTCGCAAACTCACGCAATGTATGCTCCAGGGCAAGCATGGTCTGTTTCTCATCCAAGGCCATGATGCGACTCACCATTTTTTGTGTCCGCTGATCGCCATTCATAAAATAGCGGGCCACTACCCTGCTGGAATCTGGCGTAAATCGTATGTTCTTTCTAATGACAGAGACGCGCATAGGAGTATGTTTAGAAGGTGTGGGAGCTAACCAAATGTAATGAAAATCAGCATGGGAATGATCATGCTAACACAGCTCATTTCTTTCTCCCACTCCTTATCTACCAAAGTCATCCTGTACTCTGACAATGTCAGCTTCATCGGAGGGATGTGCTACATCTGTATGTTGCCAGATTTCTGCCAGGACACCCCATTCGCGAAGTCCTTTTAATCGATGACGTTGGCCTTGAGCGAGTCTGATTTCCTGGCCGGGTGCTAAGGTGATAGTATCCTCTTCTTTGTCAGTAAAACTTGTTACTACACCAACCATTCCTGATACCGAACGCCATATTTCTGCACGCCTGTGATGATATTGCCAGGAAAG
>LNEN01000112.1 GCA_001464155.1 Cytophagales bacterium Ga0077538
TGGGCCCCACGCTTTACTTTCTTTATCTGATCGGTGATGCTGGCACCACCGTAAATAGCCACAATGTTTAAAGACTTCACATTCTTAGAGAAATTCTCTAAGTCGCTGGTGATTTGCAAACACAATTCACGTGTGGGGGCAATCACCAAGGCTTGAGTTGTGCGATTGGTCTCATCTATAAGTTCAATAAGGGGTAAACCAAAAGCAGCAGTTTTTCCGGTTCCGGTTTGTGCCAAGGCAACCATGTCGCGACCTCCTTCGAGGAGTACGGGAATTGCTTTTTCTTGAACAGGTGTAGGATTTTCGAAACCCATCTTCGTGACGGTTTCAACAAGGGCTTGCGATAAGCCCAACTCTTTGAAAGTTGACATTAATATTCTGTTAAAGTGAAATTATCACCTCATGCAGAAATATTCTGTCCTCTCTTTCCTTTCAAAACCAAGGCAGGCGAGCCTTCAATGAATGGTTGTGAACGTGTTTTCTGCTAAAAGTGTACACAAAGGTAGTTTAATAAATCGGATTAACCTTAAAAGGGTTTAAAACAGGCTATGTGCGCAACTGTAAATTCTATTTTCATGCGCAGCCTTCTGCACTTTACCACAAATAAAGGATGGCCTCACCACCAAATGCCTACTGAATATTCTGTAAAAAGAATTTTAACAAATGTGTATCTTCACTTATGCATGCCATAAAAAAGATCGGATTCTACACCGCCTTTATCTTACCTGCCATTACCGTGCTTGGCGTTTACCTGGGTGGTTGGTACAATTACCTTAGCCCTGTTTTTGTTTTCATTGTTCTTCCCATAATTGATCAATGGATCGGCTTGGATGTACAGAATGTCCCTGCTGAATCAGTAAAGGAAACTGAAGAAGATCTGTACTATCGCTTCGTAACCTATGCATGGACCTTCGTGCAAGTGGCCTTTATCTTTTGGTGTGTATATGCTATTTCTACACAAGCCTTCAGCCACCTCCGTGAATGGATCGGATTCATCCTCAGTGTTGGCTTGGTTACAGGTGGAATCGGAATAACCGTTGCGCATGAGCTTGGTCACAAGAAATCAACACTGGAGCGCTTTTATAGTAAGGTGCTTTTAATGACTGTCTGCTACATGCACTTTTATATAGAACACAATCGCGGACATCATGTAACGGTAGCCACACCGGAAGATCCCGCTACGGCTCGCAAGAATCAAAATTTTTATGCCTTTTGGATACGTTCAGTCTTTATTGGATACGCACACGCCTGGAAGTTGGAAGTGGAGAGTTTGAAACGAAAAAATCTTCCATCCTTCAGTATCTATAACACACTCATCTGGTATAGTCTGCTCCCAATCCTGTTCACAAGCTTGCTGATGTTTTTCGGGTACCTCCTCACTCAACAGATTCATTGGGAGATAGCGGTATTCTTTTTCGCCCAAAGTGTGGTGGCCTTTACCTTACTTGAATTGGTTAATTACATTGAACACTATGGCATTGTTCGTAAAAAATTACCGAATGGTCACTACGAACGTGTTAATCCGCTCCACTCCTGGAACGCCAGTCACCTGCTGAGTAATTTCTTTTTATTTCAATTGCAACGGCACTCAGACCATCATGCCTTTGCACACAAACGTTATCAAATTTTAAATCATTACGATGAAAGCCCGCAGTTGCCCTATGGATACCCTACCATGATTATCATCGCCTTGGTGCCACCATTCTGGTTTCACTTTATGAATAAGCGATTGGATACGTGGGAAACAGCGGTTAGTAATACGAAGGGCATTCCAGCCCCCGGTGTATCCTACTGAATTTGATCCGGTAGTTCAGCATAATTTCATGCGTACCATTGGAGTACTGAGAAAGCGCTGACGTTGTAATGTCATAGGCATACCCCACGTGGAAGTTTTCGTTGATCTGAAGCTCGAAAAGACTTACAACCGAGTCATCCAATCTGTATGAAAGACCCAACCCTACGGCATCATACAAGACCATTGTTAAATTCACATCCACACTGAGAGGCGCCTTTTCCTGTAAGCGAATCAGAGTAGACGGCAAGAGTTTAACATGAGGACTGATTTGTTTGCTGAACCCGGAACTGATGTAATAGTACCGTGACTGTGTAGCCTCACTGGAGAAAACCTCTGCACTAATTACGTTATTATTAAGGATGTAGGGAACTGATAAGCCAGCATAGAATTTCTTTCGTTTATAGAAAAGGCCAGAACCAAAATTCCAGGTCATGTTCCTTTCTACTAAGCCAGCAAAAGGATCGTTTTGATCTTTTGGATTCAAGATGCTAAAATCAGATACCAGATTATTAAAACCGCCCTGTAATCCAAAGGAAAGTGAATGACTCTTGTCATACTTATCCAAAGGTATTTTGTAGGCATACATAAAATAAAGACTGTTCTCCTTATGAATTCCGATCTGATCGTTCGAGGCCAGAAAGCCCAAGCCAACCTTTGCTCCATTAAAACCAGAATGCGCTGAAACAGTAAACGTTTTAGGCGCTCCCGGAAAGTTTACCCACTGTGTTCTGTAGATAGAGGTCGCACTAAGCTGCACCTGTGTTCCCGCATACGCAGGGTTGATCAGCAAGGGATCAAACATGTACAAAGAGTTAACAGGTCGTTGCTGGGCATAGGCCAGCAACGACATGCAACTCGCGATAAATAGGATGGATAATTTCTTCATTAGTGTACAAGTTCAAGGTAACCCACTACTGGTTTAGAACCATCGCGTTTATCAATTATATAAAAGTACGTACCATCCGGTAACTCATTACCCATAGCATACAATCCCTTCTCCCCGACTCCTCTAAAGAATACATCCACGTTATTGTAGCCATCGGCCTCGTACACTTTTACTCCGGAACGGTTAAAGACCTTCACGTTGTTATTCGGGAAGTTTTGTATACAGTCTATGTTCCAGAAATCATTCGAGTTATCCGAATTCGCAGACACCAGGTTGTAGGAAAGAATTTCAGTCTTCACTTCTACCGTCTTGAAATTCTCACAACCTTCAGATGTTTCAAAATCCGCTCGATAGAAACCTGCTGGCAGATCGTAAAGAGCAGAACCAATGCCGATCTCTACACGGCTTACTGTATCGATCCAGTTAATTGTCGTCAGCACAACTGAATCACTAATCAACTCCAACATCACCGAACCGGTTGGTGTTAAACAGTAGGAAGGCGTACTGGTTAAGTTGACCATTGGTATAATCCGTAAATCCGGCACTAACACTATTCCTACAGGAGAAATACAACCCGTTACTAGATCCTTGGCAGTAGCGCCATAATCACCCACGTCACGATCCAGGTAATCGATTCCTTCAAAATCCGAAGTACCACCTGTATTGGTTGGATCATCATACCAGTTAAACTCATACCCTAAGGTCTCGCCATCTACATCTACCGTTACCCAACCATTCGGGAAGTCACAGTTTGTACGTCCACGGACAAGAGAAGCATTAGGCACTGGAGGAAGAACTGTACCATCGGTAATGGTTCCTAAGGCATTTTGTTCACAACCGGTAATGTTGTTGCGAACCAGTACGGTGTAATCCCCGGCCGTTTGCGCAATCAGCTTGTTGATAGTACTTAAGCTGGTACCAGTAGTGGTGTTTCCTGCAAACCAGTTGAAGGCATAGCCTGCAATTTTTCCACCGTCTGCGGTAGCCGACAGCTGACCATTCGGACGCGTAACATCGCAATTCGTTAAAGGCACGTCTTCAACAATGGTAATTACTGGCAACACACGACCATCTTCTACTACAGCAGCATCAATCGTTACACAACCTGTGTTCAAGTCTGTGAGTCGAACAGTATAACTACCATCCGGCAAATTAGCCTGCAAGAAGTTAGAAGTGAAAGTCGGGAAATTAGGGTCATTCAGCATAAACCCAAACTCAGGACTGTTGATATCAGCCGGAGGATCTCCGCGGTACAACTCTGCCGTATAGTTATACGGGAAAGGATAATTGTTCAGCACTTGCGTAGGATCAACCGGGAATGGAACACCACTGGCTGACAAAGCTCCATCTTCCGCATCACAACGCGTACGTTCACTGGTGGAGATGGCCAAGAGTGGTAAGAACTGAGGCGCTGCATCTGGAATAATGAACGGTGCCGCTGCACGACAGTTTGTTACTGTGTTTAACACACGCACAGAATAGTTACCCGCTCTTAAATTAGAAATAGTGCTGGTTGCCGCAAAACTAACACCTGTGGTATCCAAAGAAGGAAACCAATGAAACGTATAGTTCGCATTCGTATCATCATTTCCATCCGCTGTCGAAATCAATTCCGCTGTTCCAATGGTTGGATCACAGGCAATGGCCGGAAGACTCTGACGTATTTCCACGGCAGGGTAAACGATATCTTCATCAGAAATCACCACTTCCACCGGTAAGGATTCGCAATTGGTGAGCAGATCACGCACCAATACAAAATAGTTATCCGGCAATTGATTTGGCAAGTTGGCATTGATCTCCCCTGCTAACAAGTTGGTTGGAAAGGCATTCTTATACCATTCAAAATCAAAATCCGCATCTAACTGCACTGGGTCCGTAATACTTGCTGTTCCACCAATGGTGATCTCCACCACCTGGGCACTACCCGTAGGGAAACAGTTTAAAGGATCAATCGCGCTTACCTCTACGATATTGGGCAGACTCAAGCTTTGATCTAAAACCAGGTTAAGATCTTTTGTGAATGTACAACCTGTAACCGTGTTGGTAACTACTAATGTATAACGTCCATCTGCTGCATCTGCCACAGTGCTTGTAGGACTGGCGTTTGTAATGGTAGCAGGATCTAAGACTCCAGGAAGTAAGGACCAGGCAAAGGTATAGACATCTGTTGTACCATCGCGCTCCTCAGCTAAAGCGATTACCTCGCCATTAGAGGCACCTCCTATACAGGCTGAGTTTGGCGTAGAGGAAAAATCTACATCCGGATCTACGCTTACATCAAAAATATCTTTGCGAAGCGGTGCCGATATACAGCCAGAACCGGGACTTCCGCTAAATCGCCTTGCTGTCACGTAATAGGTGCCCGCTCCCATGGTAGTGGGTAGGTCTATGTTGTCTAACAGGTTATTACCTGCAACTACAGGAACCAGTACTGCTGAGGTTGGATCATCCTTATACCAGGCATACTCAAAGTTAGCAAACTCAGCATCTGCACTGGTATAACTGAAAGTTCCCACATCAATTCTATCCACGCTGATGAATCCACTTGGATTACAGATCACCTGATCTCCTGTACTTGCATTGGCAATGATGATTGGCACTGTTACTTTCTGAATTCTGGCTGAGGCTGTTATGGAGCAACCCGTTACATCGTTTGTAACCGTTACAGCATAGTCGTTTGTATCATCTCCAATAAGCCCTGTGAAGGTTTGATCGTTGTTGACATTCAAGCGATCAGCAGCAGGTGTAGGATTGGTAGCGTCCCATGCATAATCAAAAAGAGCAGAAGCAACAGAACCAGGGTTTGTCACCTGCACTCTTAAACTTCCTTCAAAATTACCAACCGTCTCACAAGAGGTATCATTAGCGGGTGTCAATACAATCGTTGGATTGATGTGTTTATCCAAGATATCCTTGCGGATAGGAGCAGATATACAACCATTACCAGGACTTCCTCCGATTCTCTTCACCTGTACATAATACTCTCCGGCACCCAGGGTAGGATATTGACCCGGATTGGTACCATCTTCCAATAATTCACCATTAATCACTACTGGCACCGCCTGACCGTCTGTTAATCGAGCAGTAGTCGGGTCGTCTTTGAACCAATGAAATTCAAAATCACTCCAAGCAGGGCTTGCATTGTTTATTGCAGATGCATCTACAGAAATTTGTACCACACGCAATTCTCCATCAGGCAAGCACAATAGCTGATCCTGTTGAGTAACATTAGCTACAATAATGGGCACATCTAACTTTGTAATAACAGTGCTCACATCCACAAAACAGGCGCTTGTATTATTAGTTACCCTCACTGTATACGTGTCATCTCTCAAGTCATTGAATGTCATGGGACCAGCTAAGTACGCTGCACCATTGGGAGGATTGGTATGGTTTGTCAGCGAACTCCATGCCTGTGTATAATTGGCAGGAGCCGGACCAGAGCCTGGACTTGTTACTATCAACTGAATACTTCCTTCGAAAGGATCTAATGGATTAGTAAAGCATGAAGTATCGTCTGCAGGTGTGAGTTGAACCGTGGGGTTCACATGTTTATCGAGCACATCGCTACGAACAGGTGCTGAGATACAACCAAATCCAGGACTACCACTGGTACGCTTAGCTGTTACATAGTAAGTGCCTGCGCCCATTGTTGGATATTGACCTGCTGTGTTCAGACCAAATTCTAATTGGTCGCGGTTGATGTCAACCGGCACTGCCTGTCCGTCTTGCAATTGAGCTGTAGTCGGGTTATTTCTATACCAGGCAAATTCAAAGTCAGTAGTCCACGCAGCATCCGCAGGAACAAATACAGTTCCTCCAACATCTACTTGCGTAACGGTAACACTTCCATCGGGCGAACAGAGTAATTGATCAACAGGGTTTACTGCTGCTACAATTACAGGAACACTCAATTTAGTGATGGTAGTGCTCACGTTTACAAAACACTGACTCGCATCATTTAGCACTTGCACACTATAGTCATCATCGCGTCTGTTTAAGACTGTAACCGGGAAAGCTCCTGCAGCTACAGTACCATCTGCAGGGGTTGTGTCATCGGTAAGGGAAGACCAATCCAAAGTATACGTTGCCGGAGCCGGACCAGAACCTGGCGTTACTACTGTTAGCACTAATGAGCCTTCGTAAAAACCGGGAACGTTGGTTTCACAAGAAGTATCATTTGAAGGAACAAGAGTAGCAGTAGGATTTACATGCTTATCCAATATGTCCTTACGAACAGGAGCCGATTTACAATTAGAACCAGGAGCAAAAGCTGCACCCGAACGTTTTCTCACCTGAACATAATAGGTTCCTGCGCCTATGCTAGCATCGTCTGTAATATCAAATATATTATTACCAACGGCCACTGTGATAGGAGCAGATGTAGGATCATCCTTGAACCAACTAAACTCAAAATTAGTAGAGACATTGTCGGGTACCCCATCCACCAAGATATCGCCATTACCTACAGTAATGCTTCCATCCGGACCACATAAAATCTGATCGACTACGTTGGCATCTGCTAATACCAAAGGCACCTCAGCCTTGGTAATGGTGGTTGAATAGGTAGCAGTGCAACCCGTTGCTGCAGAAGTCACCAAAATACCATAAGTATTAGGACCTAAACTTGGAATTTGATCCTGATCGGTTCCAGCATCATTCGAGCGATCGCCATCATTCGTTGTAGAGGCAGCAAGTCCTCCATTAAACCACGAATAGTCAAAATCTCTAATCGTTCCTGGATTTGTATAATCTGGTCCAGGTAGGCCTAACGTACTTGTGATTACTTCTACTTCAAGAGAACCTTCGAAGTTCCCTAAGAGCTCGCACGAAGTATCCATAAAGGGATGAAGTATAACAGAAGGTGCAGCAGTTTTATCTTCAATGATCGCTTGGAATGGAGCGCTGAAACAACCGATTCCTCCACTGCCCCCTGCGTTGCGAGCTTTTTTAGAAACCACAAAGTAATCACCAAAGGTAACTACTCCTGAGTTAGCAGCCAGACCATTTACGCCATTTTGAAGCACTGGCAATAAACCACCGACCTGACTGGTTAAAGTAGCATCTGTATACCACTCAAAATCATAGTCTGCAAGCAGGTCGGCTGCTCCACCGTTTACTAGTCTCACATTAGTTACCTCAATCTTAGCACTTGCTTCGAGAGTGGCATCACAGTACTCAGCATCAACAAGTACAATGTTACCCGCCACCAATTCTGAAACGACAGGAATATCCTGAATTGTAAAATCTTGTTGCGTAGTACAACCTGTTGAAACACCTAGTGCAGTAACCGTATACGTCTTTGGTGCTAAGCCCGAAGCTGTATAATTTCCTGCTACCACATTATTTCTAGGGTAGGTTGCAGCAGAAGTGGGGCCGGGTAAAGACAGAACATCAATATTAAAATTAGTAAGTACCGGGTCGTTCGGATCACTGTTCACAGATACGATCAGTTCCCCATCAGGCGTTGAGGTGTCGCAAGACGTATTGGCCTTGGTAGTACCTACCAGAGAAATAACTGGCGACAAGGCATCCTGTTTAATTTCTACTGATTTAAATACCGGACAGTTTGATGTTATATCAAGGACTTCCAACACATAGAATCCAACGGGTATGCCCGCGGTTGTCATGAATCCAATACAATCTTCATCAGCCGGATCCAATTTTCCATCACCATCTTCGTCTACCCCTGGAGTATTACATTGTTCAATTGATGCAGGGTACGAGTAAGCATTTGTAACATTCGCTCCATACCCATTAGAGAAGGTGGCGCTACCTGCCACTGGAGTCATGTCTGCATTGCGGAACGTGAAGGTGTAATCAGTTTGATTATTACTAATACCTAATCCTGTTGTAGGGAATACAGCTCTCATGGTAATAGCTCCATTATCCACCACACAACTTGTTACATCTGTCGGTGTAAACGTAACATCATGTGAATCCGCAAAAGGAAGAAAGAAGCTCTCATAAGTCTTACACCCGAAGTTGTCTTCTGCCACCACTGTATAAAGGTCTGAACTAATGCCAGCCACTGTTGTATTAATGAAGGTGTTGTTCGCAGCAATTAATGTCTCCAAAACAGCTCCGGCAAAAGCTGGAGGATTGGGTGGTGTAGAGTAGTAATCAATCGGAGTTACTGGATTGATTGGACT
The DNA here is from genome assembly GCA_001464155.1 of Cytophagales bacterium Ga0077538. Lineage (GTDB taxonomy): Bacteria > Bacteroidota > Bacteroidia > Cytophagales > Cyclobacteriaceae > Chryseotalea. Next base: position 8,834 of record LNEN01000112.1, read on the forward strand.
CCCTCTGAACACTTCAAATGTAAAGCTTGTTGCCACTGGAGGGGTGAATAATCGCTCCGCTCGCATTTGAAGAGCACCATCGGTTGTACAATCACTTGGTGGTGGTCCGAACAAGGTAATGTCAATATCTGATTGTGTGTTGTCATCGATATCTTCAAATACCGGAACAGAAGTACAAGAATTATAGTTGTCCACCACGACAAGACTATACCTTCCGTACACAAGTCCTCCATTAATGTGCGTGTTGCTATTAACGGTAGTCAGATTATTCGGATCAGCTGGATTTCCATTAACTGCTGCAATAATCAAGTCAGCGTCCGTGGTTGTAGTCCCTGCATTTTCTCTTAACCAATAGTAAGAATAAGTCGTAGTTACAGCGGGTGTAGTAACGGTAGCTGTAATGGATCCATCAGGCGTGTCACATTCTGATTGAGGAACAAGGCCTCCCAGCGTAACTACAGGAACAATAATATTTTCATTCAAGAAAATCTTTTCGGTAGTCACACAGCCTGTAGCTATGCGCTCTACTTGTACTGCGTAGTATTTATTACCTGCCAAGCTTGAAGCCGTGCCCGTTACATCTGCCACTGGAGTACCTGTAGTCGGATCACCAGAAGGGTCGTTGGGGGTTGCATTCCAATCCATGAAATAGGAGAAGTCATAACCCGCTGTAATCGCAGCTCCTCCTGGCCCACCTTGGGAGGCAGGAAGTGTTAGCTCATTGCCAGTTGTAACCAAGATACCATTTGGAGTCAAATCATTACAAGAAGTTTGGGGAGTGTCTGTAATGTTTAGTACTGGTAAGAATAATTCATCCTCTACCTCCACCGAATAAGGGTCAGAGGTACAGCCTAATTCTGTAATGGTAACAGTAGCCGTATAGTATCCTGCTGCAAGACGATCAATGGTGTTAGTCGTAGAGGCCGGAAGGTGGGATGCCAACGGATCAGGATCAACACCGGACTGGCCATCAAACCAGCTATAGGTTAAAGTTTGTGGTCCTGCATAATCTGGATTTACAAATGTGTAACTAGCCTGAGAGGCAGTACCACTTCCTGGTGCTCCCGCTGGAACTATTAAAGCAGGATCGCAGAAGGTATTCGGAGTGGAGCCTAAAGTAAGTATTGGCTTCACTTGTCTGTCAGCAATCTCTTTCGTATCGGTATTTGAACAACCATCAGCCGTATTGACAACCAATACCGTAAAGAAAGCTCCGATCGCGCCTTGTTTCTGATCTATAATTGAAGTGGTTTCACCCGCAAGTACATTTCCAGGATCAACAACGGATCCGGTGTACCATTCATATCTAAAAGGTGCCCCTACTCCACTTGTAGCACCCGATACTACATTGGTAACTTCCATTTCACCATTAGCCAAGGCAGGAAGACAGTTAGTTGAAGGAGTCGCTAATGCCGTGATGATAATAGGTTCTTTATCCGGTAGTACCTCAATCACACCGGGTGCTGACTCACAACCTGTAGGAACGTGTGTAACGGTGGTAGTGTAAAAACCATTGTTCAATCCAGTCGCAGTGGCGGCTGTAGCGCCAACAATAACTGAATTGGTTGAATTATCTACCCACACATAGGTGAAGGTAGGCACAGGATAGACGGCACTGTTACTCACAGTACCTGTAGCCGTTCCATTATACGTAATAAGGGGAACCGTGAGAGCAGGATCACAAACACCGTTGGGTGTCTGACTCATGTTTAGTAAAGGATCCACATGTGCATCTGTAATCTCTTTCGTATCAGTATTTGAACAACCATCTAAAGTATTAACAACTAATACCGTAAAGAAGGCACCAATGGCTCCTTGTTGTTGATCCAAGAGTACGGTGGTTTCTCCTGCTAGGACATTAACAGGATCTGCAACGGATCCAGTGTACCATTCATATCTAAAGGGTGCACCGATTCCACTCGAAGCTCCGGATACTACATTGGTAACTTCCATTTCACCATTAGCCAAGGCGGGAAGACAGTTAGTAGAAGGAGTCGCTAATGCGGTGATGACAATAGGTTCTTTATCTGCTAGTACCTCAATTACACCGGGTGCTGATTCACAACCTGTAGGAACGTGCGTTACGGTGGTGGTGTAAAAACCATTATTCAACCCTGTGGCCGTAAGTCCTGTGGCACCACCAATTACCAACGTGGTAGCATTGTCAATCCATTCATAGACAAAAGTAGGGTCAGTATAAGAGGCCGAATTACTAACAGTACCTGTGGCCGTTCCGTTAAAGCTGACAGCGGGAACAGTAAGTGCAGGATCACAAACACCATTTGGCGTCTGTCCCATGGAGAGCAATGGAATAACGCGAGCATCACCGATTTCTTTAGTATCGGTATTTGAGCAACCGTCAAGGAGATTGACAACCTTCACCGTAAAGAAAGCTCCTATGGCCCCTTGTTGTTGATCTAAAAGCGGAGTAGTTTCACCTGCAAGTTGGTTTACAGGATCTGCTACCGATCCTGTGTACCATTCATAGCGGAAGGGTGCTCCTGTGCCTGTATTCACACCCGACACCACATTGGTAACCTCCATCTGACCATTAACAAGGGCAGGAATACAATTAGTAGAAGGTGTGGGTACAGCTGTAATCGTGATAGGCAATTTGTCGGGCAACACTTCAATTACACCGGGAGCGGACTCGCAACCTGTAGGTACGTGTGTTACGGTAGTGGTATAAAAACCATTATTCAAACCAGTAGCGGTAAGTCCTATGGCACCACCAATGACCGAAGTAGTAGCATTGTCAATCCACTCATAGACAAAAGTAGGGTCTGCATAAGAACCTGAATTGCTAACAGTACCTGTTGCGGTTCCATTAAAACTGATGGCAGGAACAGTTAGCGCAGGATCACAAACACCATTTGGTGTCTGACTCATGGTTAACAATGGAATCACTCGTCCATCTCCAATCTCCTTTGTATCTGTATTTGAACAGCCATCCAACGTATTAACAACTTTTACTGTAAAGAAGGCTCCTACAGCACCTTGTTGCTGATCCAATAGAGGCCCTGTCTCTCCCGCCATAAGGTTAGCAGGATCTACTACAGAACCCGTATACCATTGGAAGGTAAAGGGTGCTCCTGTTCCACTGGTGGCACCTGATACTACATTTGAAACATTGATCTGACCATTGGCTAATGCCGGAACGCAATTGGTGGATGGTGTTGCTAATGCCGTTATGGTGGGCAACACTGTAATATTTGCGACTTCTTCATTTTCAGGAGCCGCAACACAACCAAGATCGGTACGCTCTACCACCACTGTATAGTAACCTGTATTTAATCCCGTAAGGGCACTGGTGGTTTCTGCGCGAGGGGTAGCTGTCACTACCGTTCCATCATACCAGGTAAACGAATAATTAGTAAAGTCTGTAACGGTAACACCATCAAAATCAACACTCACCGACATGCCACCGGCATAACTAGTACCAGCTATGGCCGGATCACAAATACCATTCGGTGTAGGTATGAGTGTGACTACCGGATACTGGATATTTTCAAGGGCTATTTCATCATCAGTACCAGAACATTGGAATGTGGATGTGGCCCTTACTGTATAAGACAATCCTCCACCCTTTACTTCCTCCGCAATGCTGCCACTGACACCAGAAACACTGGTGTGAGCATTTGCCGGCAAAGTGTTTTGTCCCTCAAACCATTCAAATGTAAAAAGAGCAGGATCCTGGGCCATGCCATCAATAAAGGCTGTCGCTTGCAGACGCCCATTTGGATTCGCTGGATCACAAGAAGTTTGAGTACCTAACCGTGAAATAACAACGGTTGGAATCTTTGTCAAACTCTGTACCTCGATTACAAAAGGAGTAGATCTACATTGTGTACTGATTCGTGTTACTTCCACCTGATAGAATCCAGCGGGCAGGCCAGTTCGGTTAGGCCCTGTGCCATGTACTGGTGGCAAAATGCTGCCCCGCGTTCCATCTCCGATATTATGATAATACCAATCAAAGGTATATTCAGTTTCGTTTTGAAGAACTCCCTGTAAACTGGCAGTTGCTGAAACTGTTCCACTAAACAAATTAGCGCAATTCTCCACAGGTGTAGAGGTGGCTGTCACGTCCGGTTCAAAGGCCATATCGTCCACTACCTCAGTAGCCGTAGTAACACAACCATTTCTGGAAACGGCCACTGTATAGTTACTACCAATAAGATTTGAAGCGGTGGCTGTTGAAATGCCCATGGGGGCAGCGTTGTTAAACCACTCAAACGTAAATCCAGTATTTCCACCCGTCACCACTGCCTCTAGTACTCCATTGGGGGGCGAACACGTAGTTTGATCGGAGATAACATTAATGGTGACTTCTGGCAGTGTAATGTTCAGCAAAATAGTGGTGTCTACCGGCAGCGTGGTACATCCTTTCAGTGTGTTGGTTACCACCAAAGAGTAATCGCCCTCGGGCAGAGCCGAGATGGTATAGTTATTTCCACCCAAATTTGCCGGAACAGGATTGGTTGTACCAACGCCATAGTACCACTGAAAGGCATAGTTGCTAAAATCCAACACTTCGTTGGCAGGCACAGTCGGATCTCCTTTAAAGATATGCGCAGTCAACTCTCCAATATTTGGATCGGCAGCCACACACTTATTGTTGTCGCTAACCTTTTCGATTACGGCACTAAAAGGATCCGGTTGTATGAAGACATCATAAATATTATTATCAATTCGACACTCATTCGAAACGGTTCCGTTCGGATTTATCGGTAAGACTGAGCCATTATTATTGAGTACAATGTAGAGGCGGAAAGGCTTACCCGAACCATTAAAGGTAACGGTAGGCGACACATAAGTTGCCCCCACCTGAAGGTTCACTATATTCAGTGTAGTAGTATGAATCAAAGAGTCAGAGGTGATTCCCGGATCGGTAGGATCTCCAATAAAGAAACTGACAGGCACTGCGGCCGAAATAGGAAGGTCACCATCGTTAATGATTCGGAAGATAGCCTTAATGTCGAGGTTACCGCAAATGGGCGGAATTACGGTAATGGCAGGCAATACCACGCCATCACCATCGGTATCTACACCGGGTTGATCAGGGTCATCACCTGTAAAGGACAAGTCGGGTGCTGGAAACACAGGACATCCGTCTGCACTCAGAAAAGGAACCTGATTTAAGAATACGTTCAGTGGTGTCTGAGGACCAGGAGTTCCGTTAGGGCAAGGAGCGTTGCTAAATACAAGTGCCGGATCTAACTGTGGAAAAGGAAGCGTCAGGTTATCATTAATGTTCACCACATGATAACCAGGCTGATTCCATACTTTGCGAGTCGGCAACCATTCGTTTCCGTTAGAAAAGAAAAGGCGCACTTCACCCAAGGCCTGTTGCTGAATACCATCACACACATCAAAATTCTGGCGAGCACAGGTCACGCAAATATCCGTAGCACCATCTCCGTTTACATCGGCAATGATCGGTCCTTCGGTATAGGTATGCGACTGACAAATGGCAGACCAGTATTTATTAGTACCAGTTGCTCCGTCAATCACCACTAACTCCTGCGAATCGCGGTACACCATTTCTGGATTTCCATCATTGTCAAAATCATAAATGGTAACGGTAAGTACGCCCGAGCGGGAGTCATTGACCGTACGAGGTGTCGCCCATAATGGAATAATATTAGTTCCTGGCGCATCGGTAGTAACACAATACAAATGTGAACCCGCCATGAAGGAGAAATCCAATTTACCATCGCCATTGGCATCGCCAATGTTTACTCGGCCTGCTCCCCAAATCCAACCATTTTGATAGTTTGTATAGCTTGGGCCTGTAGGGCAGGTTCCTCCAGGCTCTGTGCCTGGCGCTATTCCTAAGTCGGCACTGGTGAGTGTCCTAAAACCACTCACTGTATTCTTTTGCACATTCCAATAAAAGATAGTCGTTCTTCCCACTGAAGAATTGAGTGCTCCTGTAATGACCACATCTACGTGTCCGTCTTTGTCAACGTCCGCTATACTAGTAGCACTGTGTGTGTCCACGCCATATTCAATCGGATCGGTCATGAGTTTCACAAAGTATTGATCGGCAGCACCATCACCATTAATGTCGAAGGTGAGTGTATTCATGTCTCTCCACAAAGTAAGAGCTCCGGGTGCGGCAGGGTTACGGTTGGTAAGGCTTGGTACTGTATAAATTTTAGGTCCAACAACTAATTCCATTTTATTGCCATCAGCGCCCGCGCCTTTAATGTCTACGGTTACCGGAGCAGACGTCACATTCACATCCCAAAGGGCTGTGTTGCTCATGAGCTTAGATCCTTCGCTGGCTAGTAACTTTCCATTTTCGGCTGCAAAGATTCGATCGCGCAAATACACCTCGGCCTTGCCATCACCATCCATATCAGCAATACCGAAAATGCCGGGGCGGTTAGTTCCTAAACACACCGGGAAGCCCGGAATCAGTTGAAGTCCTTGGGCACCGTAAGCATTCAGTCGTAAACCAATCAGAAAAAAGTTGGAGGGAGGACTATCTGGATTACCAGACCGGTTACTCACAACCGCAAACACTTCTGCCCTGCCGTTCTTGTCAATATCGGCTATCAGTACTTCATGTTCGAAGAGAAGATTTTTTGTTTTTCCACAACCGATATCATCGAATCGACTGGTGATCGCATTACCCGTCAATCGAAAGTCAGCAATTACATCACCCGGATCAAAATTAGGAGCGCCAAAGGCCGCAATCCCTGTTGAAGTCGTACTGGCGATTAAGCGAACCTCTGAATTCCACTTAGAGGTAATTACCGCATCGGGTACACCATTTCCATCAACATCACCCGCGGCAACTTTCGATTGCGTATCGGCAGTATTTTGTCCGGAAACAGCCGGAGGACCAATTAAATCAAAGGGTGTATTGGCACCTGGAGGAACAATACTACAGTTGGAGTTTTCTCCTACGAAGGTTAGACCAAAGTAAGGGGCGCAATTGTTATCAGCTTGGTCTATTTTTCCATCACCATCATTATCTAAGCCATCGTAGCAATTACAGCCACTTTCGATGTTGGCCGCAAACTGACAGTTGCCGTCTAAGCAATCGATTAATCCATCACCATCGTTGTCAATGCCATCGTTACACAACACTTCCGTAGTTTGTGCAGCAGCGGTGAGTGCGAAGAGAAAAAAGACTACAGTTAAAAAGGCACTGAGAGGGTGTTTTTTTCCTGACTTCTGATTCTTCTCTATCATATATAATCAAATCGCTATTTTACAATCAATACACTTCCCTTAATGGGCTTGGTATCCGGACAGGTAAGTACATAGTAATATACGCCATCCGGTACAATTTTTCCATTAAATGTGCCATCCCAACCACTGGGTTCATAGCCTACTTTTTCGTAGATGGCCATACCTCGTTCATCAAATACTTTGATTGAACATTCATTCAAGTTTTCAATTCCTGTGATCACCCACGTATCATTTTGAGTATCACCATTAGGAGAAAATCCTTTCGGGATTGAAAATTCGGTTGACACGCAATCTGTCTTCGCTAAAATCTCAATCTCATCTTCACCACTGCAACCGCCCGCATCCGTTGTTTCTACCGTATAGTTTCCAGGTTCGGTAATTTCAATAGTGCCAGTTGTTTCACTGGTATTCCAGGTGATGGTGGTAAAAGTGCCGCTCAAGGAAAGTGTCTCTGTGGACCCCGCGCAAATTTCGGGCGCTGAGGCTATAATCTCTGGAATTACTGCTGCCGCTATCACCAGCGTTTGTGAGCTGGTCGACTCACAAGAAGTAATGCCTGTGTACGTTACTGTTAGACTGGCCGTTGGACCTGCTGCGCTTGTGTATGTATGTGTGGGCGATTGAGAAGTGCTTGTGGTACCATCACCAAAACTCCAAGCATATTGTGCAGTTGCTTGTCCATCAGTGGTGGATGTGTTAGTAAAGGTAAGCTCCTCGCCTACGCAGGCATTTGCCTTTACGGTAAAGGCGGCTACAGGTTTGGTGCGCATCACCACGGGTAAGGCAGCAGTTTCTTTCGTACAACCGCTAAACGAAACTCTGGCAGCGTAACTTCCCGGCACATTAGCCACATGCGTAGTAGTGGTTTGTCCTGTAAGGTCGCCCCCATCTTTAATCCATTGATACGTTCTGCCCGCGGAAGAATTAACCGTGAGTGTTACGGCCGTTCCTTCGCAAACTGGACCTGTGGCTGAAGAGGTTACGGCAAAATTACCCACATCAATAACACTGGCCTGCTCAATATCTTCTTCGCCTATGCAATCTCCGATTTTTAATTTAAGTGTATAAAAACCTGCTTGCGCTGCAGAAGCGTTAGTAATCACCAGCTGTGGGTTATCCACTATTTCCGATTCTAAACCATTAGGCCCAGACCAAATGTAGGTAGCACCCGATACAGGACTGGCATCGATAGTGATGCTGCTTCCCAAACACGCTGGCGTGATGGGGTTAATAACTGCCGGTGCTGGTATTGTTCCTGTGCCTGAAGCAATAACCAAGGCTGCAGAACTGAGTGTGCAGGTTCCTCCTTCACCAATCGCGGTAACGGTGTAGCTACCAGCGGTAGTCACATCTGCAAAAGCATCCGGTGAACTCTTAAAGGAAACGCCATCTTTCTTCCAATCATACGTAATACCAGGCAATTGAATGGCTTCCAGTATAAAGGTTTGACCAGGACAAATGGTGAGTGGACCTTCCGTAAGTATGACAGGTTGATGGCAATGCTTATTGCGGAGCATGGTAATGAAATTAGAACCAGTAGCCACTGCGCTGGTAAAAACAATGTCTGGTTTTGCATCTCCATCAAAATCGGCCACGCGACTAAACCAACTAAACTTGGGAAGTGTGGAAATAGTGAATTTTGTAAAAGAAGGCGTTGTTGTATTTCCTGAGTGAATAAAGGCATGAATACTACTGGTCGATCGGTTGGTGATAATCACATCTTCAAATCCGTCACCATTCAGATCCGCCACCTCTGCTCCAAAAGGGCCAGTGCCTGCAGTCAACACTATTTGCTCGGTAGTGCCTGAGAAGGATACCGTGCCTCCCGATGTTTTGTTTAATAGTACAATGGCCTGTGAAGAGAAGACACTTGTCACAACGAGGTCTAACTTCCCGTCATTATTAAAGTCAGCTGAATTTACATCATTAAAGGTTCCTCCACCCGTAAGAATGGTTTGAGCTGAACCAAAACTGATCGTTGCTCCGCTCTGATTTTTTAGGAAAAACAAATTGGCTCCTTGATTCTGAGACGCGATGATATCAGGTTGGCCATCTCCATCAAAATCCTGCACTTCCAAAGCAAGCGTATTGGGTGCTTCGTTGGCCGCACCTGTGGCTAATGAAATTTTTACTGGCGTGGGATTAATCGACAAGGTACCGCCACTGCTTTGATTTACGAAAACATACAGCAGTTTTGCCGCTGCAGAGTTCGCGACTATTATTTCGGGCTTACCATCCCCATTCAAATCTTGGATAACAACTTGTCTAGCGGTATGTCCCAGATCTAAAAAAAGTTCTACAAAGGCAGCAAAGTTGGGAGTGGTGGTGCTTGTATTGCGTAACACATATAAACTGTTGGCGGTAGCTCCGGCCCTAGTCACAACTACATCGGGTTTACCATCACCGTTTAAATCTCCACAGGCAGCATGCTCAGTAGATTGATTTAAGGTAAGTGCCGATAAGTTCGTTTTCTCATACTTGTCAAAACTGGGAGTACCGGGCGTGCTTTTATTATGAAGTACCACCAAGTCGGTGCCGGCAACGTTCTTGGTGCCAATAATGTCCGGCTTACCGTCCCCATCCAGATCACAGGTGCAAATATCAAAAGATGCAACGGCATTGGTGGAAAGATCCTGAGACTGGAATTTAGTAGGATCGAAACTCTCCCCACTAAATGAAGGCAATACTTTTACGGTTGATTTAGCCGATAGCCGGGTAGTTAAGTTAATAACTTCCACATTGTGATACTTGGCTTGAGCAGGTACCGTCACTTCAATAAATGTTTCAGAAGAACTGGTGATGGTACCTTTAACATGATCAAACCATACCTGTAAAGTAGCGGCATTGGAACTGAATCCTGTTCCGGAAATTTTTACGGTGCTTAATGGGTTGGTTTTCAAGGGCTCTACGCTGAAAATAACAGGCGCCTGAGCGAAGAGTCGTCCCGCCTGCAGTCCAAGTAGTATCAGTAAAATGAGCCTTTTCATACCTTATTCCTGAACGGTTAGTAACCACGCATCTCTGAACATTTTAGTAGTTCTAAGCTTATTGCGTTCTTCCCTTGCTTTGTCTATATTTTTGGTCTTCAAAAGGTAAACATACCAAAGGTTTTTTTGCGATAAGTGGCCGTAATCAGCTTTAAACTTCAACTTGACAAGACCATCGGAAAATTGTTTGGCGTTTTCCTCTGATTTAAATACACCGGCTACCACATAATCACCCAAATCCAGTTCCGATTGATGATCTCCTTGCTGCACAAATTCGTGCCTTTCTGCATGCGGATGAGCATCCTGCCCCTCTCCATGTGGTTGAGAGTGATCTTCGGCATGCACGTCCAGTCTGGCCAGGCGTTCCGCTTCACCATGTTCATCCGTTTCAAGCGCTGCAATGGAAGATTGGTGCTTAAGTCTGGGGCCTCCTGAATGTTGTACAACCGGAGGTTTCTCTATTGGTGGCGGCACTACCACTACAGGCTCCGTTACTTTTGGCTCCTCCACTTTAGGCTTAGGTTGCTCTACCGGAGGTTTTTTGACTGCTTCCTCTTGCTGGCGTTTAGCCAGTAAGACTGCTTCTGCTTGTCTTTTCGCGGCAGCCTCCTCCTGCTGGCGTTTTGCAAGGGCTTCGTCTTGCTGACGCTTCGCTGTTGCTGTCGCAGTGGCGGCCTCTTCTTGTTGACGCTTGGCCAAGGCTTCATCCTGCTGACGTTTAGCCGCTTCTTCCTGCTGGCGCTTCGCTGTAGCTTCCTCTTGTTGGCGTTTGGCAGCAGCGGCCTCTTCTTGTTTCTTTTTAGCGGCCAGTTCTTCTTGTTGCTTTTTCTTAGCCGCTTCCTCCTGTTTCTTTTTAGCCGCTAATTGATTTGACAAGTCAATATGTTTCTTCTTAGGTTTCTTGGTAGAAACAAAAGAATAGCCTTCGATTTTATTATCCTTCTTCCCAGCCAGAAAGCTGAGTTGTATTTCATAAGAGGGGCTGTTCAGTTCATTAATGCCGGTGTTTTTTAATGAATAGGAGGCACCGATGGCAAGCACATTATTCAACTTCACTCCTCCGAGGGCAGAAATACCAAAATCCTGTTTGTACGATCCGCCCAACCAAA
>LNEN01000113.1 GCA_001464155.1 Cytophagales bacterium Ga0077538
CGATGATTGGCGTGTACTATAATAGATTGAAAAGGATCCACTTCTTCTATTGCAAAACTCTTAGTGGTGACATACGTTGGCGCCAGCAAGGTGGGCATTGCCACTCCAAAGTGTGTTGACTTCAAGTGAACAGATATCCCGGCATTTCCCAAGGGGGAAAAACTATTATCGACTGCGTTAAGTAGGGCTGGATCAGTGCCAAAATCACCCAAATCATCGAGCTTAATGCCGTTTGAAACCGCCCCTCCTGAAATGCCAAAACGCAGGTATTTATGCTCTCCTAAAGGCAAGGCGTAGGCAAAAGTCATCAGGAAGCCGGTACTGGTTAATACACTGCGACTGTAATTATTAACATTAAAGCCAATATTAAAACCCGCCTTTAAAGGACTGTGATAACTGAAATTTGTAGTCGTGGGTGCGTTCTCAAAGTCTGCCCATTGTTTCCTATAAGCCAGAAAAAAGGCTTTTTGTCCATCAATTCCGGCAAAAGAAGGATTTACAGAATAAGGATTAACAAAAAATTGGGTAAAATTGACGGTATTCTGGCCAAAAGTTAGAATGGGGGCGGATATAAAAAATAGTATGAATAATGACCGTACCGAATTCATGAAAAATGTTAAACCATTTTAACTTGCAAGTTAACTTAACTTAATCATTTTTTTAGCTTCCCTCAATATAATGATTCTGGAGTCGATAAAAAAGCATAATATTCTACCGAACTTATTTCTTGCCAAATTTTAGATGAACTATTCAAGAGCTTTATTTTTTCTCTTACTCCTTTCGGTGCTGCTGAAAAGTCAAACGATTAAAGCCCAGATTTTTTCGGTTGGTGTGAAGGCTGGCCCATTACTCTCGCGATCTGTTATAGCCGATAAATTTGATCGCGAGTCTTTTACCACACAAACCAAGCTTGGCTTTATGGCGGCTGGTCTCGTTATTTTTCCCATGAAGGATAACTATTCTTTTGAAACAGAATTTGGCGCTTCGCAGCGAGGCAGGAAAATCCTTTCCAACGATGACACCTGGACCAACAACGCCACTTACTATTTTTTGGATGGTTCTATGATGTTGCGCAAAGCCTTCCCCTTTTATCTCAGAAAAAATGTGCCCTCTAAATGGTTTGTTAACATAGGCCCTAATGTAAGTTATTGGTACAGTGGAAAAGGGGAAATTGGTGTCAACCAGGCTCAAAAGTATGAGGTCGTCTTTGAGCCCATGCCCGAAACACCCCCCGGAACAGGACCGGACTTTGATAAGATGTATATATCCAATGCCAACCGCTGGTTGTTTGGTGTAAACATAGGGGTTGGCTTTGTGGCTCCCATCAAGCACAATAGCAAATTGCTCACTGAACTTCGTTTTACTTCCGGTCACACCTTCTATGGAGAAACCAATAGTGCCGCGTGGAGAAGCCTGGGCTTTATTGATAACCTCCGGTCAAATGAAAAATATCTTAGTTTAACAGCTGCTTACATTTTCGAATTCAATGTTCAGGAAGGACGCAAAGGAAAGAGTACCAAAGACAAAGAGGTAAAAAGAAAACCTCAGAAAAAAAGACGATAAATCGTTTGCAGTAGATTCCATTTCTTTTCTTTTTCTTCTTCCTTAGTTGTACGTGACTTTGTCACTACTTTCGCCCATCATTTATCATCTTAGCTTACAGTATTATGCTATCCACCATCAACCCTACTGAAACCACTGCCTGGCACAACCTGGAAATGCATTTCCTGCTCATGCAGGCCACTCACTTAAAAGAATTATTCGAGGAAGATCCGGATCGCTTTAAAAAGTTTAGCATACAGTTTAATGATCTCTTTCTCGATTATTCAAAGAACATCGTGAGTGAGGAAACCCTCAAGTATCTGGTGGACCTTGCCAATGAAACGGACTTGCATGCCGCTATACAGGCTATGTACAGTGGAAAAGCCATCAACCAGACAGAAGGAAGAGCCGTGCTTCACATCGCCTTGCGCAATCGAAAAAATGAACCCATACTCGTGGATGGTGAAGATGTGATGCCTCAGGTAAATAAAGCACTCGAACAAATTAAACGATTCTCAACACGCCTATTGAATGGTGAACATAAGGGGTACACTGGCAAGAAAATCACTGACATCGTAAATATTGGAATTGGCGGTTCAGACCTTGGACCCTTGATGGTAACAGAGGCCTTGAAGCCTTATTGGGCGGGTATCACCCCACACTTTGTTTCCAATGTAGATGGAACACACATGGCGGAAACGCTTAAAAAAGTAAATCCGGAAACAACGCTATTCATCATCGCCTCCAAAACATTCACTACACAGGAAACCATGACCAATGCGGAAACCGCGCGTACCTGGTTTCTTGAAAAAACAACAACTGCCTCAGCGGTAGCACAACATTTTGTGGCCGTTTCCACCAATGAAAAAGAAGTTGTAAAGTTCGGCATTGATCCTGCGAACATGTTTGTGTTCTGGGATTGGGTAGGTGGGCGTTATTCCCTATGGTCCTCCATCGGTCTCAGCATTGCGTGTACATTGGGCTATGCCAATTTTGAAAAACTGTTGGATGGTGCGCATGCCATGGATGAGCATTTCAAGAGCGAAGCATTCGAAAAAAATATCCCGGTTATTCTGGCCTTGTTGGGCATCTGGTATAATAACTTTTTTGGAGCTGCCTCTGAAGCCATACTCCCCTACGATCAATACCTGCACCGCTTTGCCGCTTATTTTCAGCAAGGCAATATGGAAAGTAATGGTAAATCCATTGCGCGCAACGGAGAACCTGTTGGCTATCAAACTGGCCCCATCATTTGGGGAGAACCCGGTACGAATGGACAGCATGCTTTTTATCAACTCATTCACCAGGGCACTAAGCTGATTCCTTGCGACTTTATTGCACCCATCATCAGTCACAATCCCATTGGCGACCATCATGATAAACTGATGTCCAACTTTTTTGCACAGCCCGAAGCCTTGATGAAAGGAAAAACATATGAGGAAGTGGTGAGCGAACTCACCCAACAAGGCATGAGCAGTGAGCAAATAAATTTCCAGGCGCCCTTTCGTGTCTTTGACGGCAATAAACCCACCAACACCCTGCTGGTAAAACAACTTACTCCAGAAACATTGGGGACTCTTATTGCCCTATACGAACATAAAATTTTTGTACAAGGTATTGTCTGGAATGTATTCAGCTTCGACCAATGGGGTGTTGAACTAGGGAAAGTATTAGCCAAGAAAATACTCCCCGAACTATCTACTACTGGAGAAGTAAGCACACACGATGCCTCCACCAACGGTCTAATTAATCATTTCAAACGATTGAAGTTTGAAGCCCTAAGAAATAGTTAGGAAAGTAAAACTCAACCTGTATTTTTGACGCTGCTCATTTTATGACAGATCAAAAAAACATTAGAAAAATTGGCGTTTTTACTTCGGGAGGTGATGCCCCTGGTATGAATGCAGCCATACGTGCAGTCGTGCGCTCAGGAATCTATTACAACAAAGAAGTCTTTGGCATCATGCGCGGTTACGAAGGCATGATTGAAGGAGAGATTGTGAAGCTAGGTGCGCGATCGGTTGGCAATATCATACAACGCGGAGGTACCATTTTAAAAACTGCGCGCAGCAAAGAGTTTCGCACCAAGGAAGGAAGAAAAAAAGCCTACGACAACCTAAAGAAGGAAGGCATTGATGCCCTCGTAGCTATTGGGGGTGATGGAAGTTTTACCGGCCTGCATTTGTTTACCCAGGAGTTTGGTGTGCCAGCCATTTGCATTCCAGGAACTATTGACAATGATTTGGCAGGTACTGATTATACCATTGGTTACGATACAGCTACCAACACCGCTGTAGAAGCCATTGATAGAATTCGTGATACAGCCCTTTCGCACAACCGTCTTTTTTTCATTGAGGTGATGGGACGCAACTCCGGCTACATTGCGGTACATAGCGGTATAGCGGGTGGTGCTGCAGCCGTGATCATTCCCGAAGAGTCTATGTCCTTTGAAGAACTAATGACTCTGCTTACTGCCGGAGAAGGATCTAGCAAAAAATCTAATCTTATTGTTGTGGCAGAAGGATCCAAAATTGGTGGCGCCACCGAATTAGCCAAGAAGGTAGCCGAGCGTTCCGATTATTTCGACATTAAAGTTACCGTACTCGGACATCTGCAACGAGGAGGTACTCCCACGTATTTTGACCGGGTTCTCGCCAGCAAAATGGGTGTAGCAGCTGTAGAAGGTCTACTTAATGGGCAATCCGATGTGATGGTTGGTATACGTAACAATCAGCTGGTGTATAACAGCTTCGAGACCATCATGAGTCATCCCCACGAAATCGATAAAGAGTCACTCCGTATTGCAAAAATACTTTCCATATAAGCCATGAAAGAAGTAACCGTAGGCATAGACATTGGTGGTACCAATACCAAATTTGGTGTGGTCGACAAAGAAGGAAACGTATTGTCGCAAGGAAGTATATCTTCCAAGACGCATGATGATTCATTCCAGGCTTTCTTTGACGATATGTCGGTCGCCATCCGAAAATCCTTAGAAGAAATAGGCCCGGTACACCTATTAGGCATAGGGGTAGGTGCTGCCAATGGTAACTATTATCACGGTACCATTGAACATGCCACGAACCTACCTTGGAAAGGAATTATTCCCTTGGCGGAAATGGTAAAAAAGGAGTTTGATGTTCCCTGCATCGTAACGAACGATGCCAATGCTGCGGCTGTCGGTGAAATGGTGTTTGGTGCAGCCAAAGGCATGAAGGACTTTATTGTGATAACGCTGGGCACAGGCTTAGGCAGTGGCATTGTGAGTAATGGGCAGCTGGTAAACGGTAAGCACGGTATTGCCGGGGAAGTAGGACATACGTCCGTGAATCCTGCGGGCCGTTATTGCAACTGTGGTAAACGCGGTTGTCTTGAAACGTATGTATCTGCCACGGGTATTAAGAGAACGGTTTACAAACTGTTGGCAGATCACCTTGAAGATAGTGTACTCAGAGAAATCAGCTTTGAAAATTTGGACACCAAAATGATTACCGATGCTGCCCAAAAAGGAGATGTGGTTGCCAAAGCTGCCTTCGAATACTCTGGTAGAATTTTAGGAATGAAACTGGCAGAGACAGCTGTTCATACAGATCCGGAAGCCATCTTTTTATTCGGTGGATTGTCTCTTGCTGGTGATTTGATTTTTAAACCTACCATTCATCACATGGAGGCCAATCTGATGCCTGTATTCAGGGGAAAGATTGAGATTCTCCCATCCGGTTTACAAAATCAAGCAGCGTCTATATTAGGCGCCAGCAGTCTGGTATGGAATTACTTGGAACTGCAAACCACAAAAAGTTAGGTAATGACCCGGTAAGTAAAGAAATAGAAAAGGGCCTTTCGGCCCTTTTCTATTAGTTGTTATCTACTCCCAATTCTTTCAGCTTCTTCTCTACTGCGGCAGCTTTCGCATCTTCGCCCAGGTAGTAGTACATGATGCTTAATTTGTCAAGTACTTCAATACGAGAATTATTGTCTTCAATTTTCATTGCATTAGCCTTTTCCCAATACGGAAGTGCCGCTTTATATTTCTGTACCAATAGCTGATCTAATTCTAACTTCTTCTTCTGATCTTCCTTAGAAATGCCCAGGTTATTCATGTCCTTCTTCACTTTTTCTGCATCGATCAAATAAATCTGCGCTAAGTAGTACTGAGCATCGAAATAATCAGGGTCAAGTTTTAAAGCAGCATTGTAATTACCTTTTGCTTCTTCCCATTTCTCCAATTTCGAGTTTACATACCCAAGGTAGAAGTGTAGTACTTTGTTGTTAGGCTCTTTCGCAACCGCTGATTCCAACCCGCTCTTTGCATCATCTATTTTGTTAAGGTCAATCAACAACCCGATTTCCTGTTTTGGAAATTCTGTGTTAGTTGGGTATTTAGCTTTTGCTTTACCTGCCCATGCTAAGGCTTCTTCCTTATTCTCCAAAGCACCACCATAGGTGTTAATAATCAAAGAATAGGCATCAGCAGAGGCACCTCCATTGTTCAGATAACCTTTAAATTCCTCAATTGCTTGTGCATATTCTTCATTTTGATAGTAAGCATAACCAGCATAGAAATAAGCCGTGGTGTCTGCAGGTAAAACAGCCTGTGTCTTTTTAAAGTCCGCTACTGCTGCTGTGAAATCTTCCTCTTGATACGCACTAGCGCCTTTTCTTAAGTAATAATCAGCTAAAACTAAAATTTGCTGTTCCTTCATCACCGGGAATCCAGAAGCATCCTGAATGAAGTAGCCTTTACCCTTACCCAATTCGTCAGCTTTTGTAAACGCTGCCACTGCAGTCTTCAAGGGCTCTTGTGCCAATGATTGAAACGCAGGATTGGAGGTTGTATCCAGGGAGGCATACACTAAACCCTTGTAATAATATGTTTTGCCATCAAGGGAAAGTTTAGGATCCGTTTCCGCAAGGTCGATCATCTCTTTAGCTTCCTTCAGTTTTCCATCCTTCCAGAAATTGAGGACCTTATTCAGGTTAGGCTTTACCGGCTTTTGTGCAAATGCCAAAGCCGGAGCCAATAATAAAATCAGAATTACTTTTTTCATTTTAGTTCAGGTTTATAGTCACGTTTACTTGTTAGTTATTGGTTACTTGTTATTGGTTATCAGGTTCGGGAGTGTTTTCGGGTGCCTCTACTTCAACATCCGTTTCACCTTCCACCCGTTGAATTTGCGCTACCGAAGAAATACTGTCGTCATCACTTAGTTTAATAAGGCGAACACCCTGAGTAGCACGTCCCATAATTCGCAATTCCTCCACTTTCATACGAATGGTGATACCCGAGCGATTGATGATCATGAGCTCATCTTCGTCTGCTACCTGCTTAATGGCAACAAGCTTGCCAGTTTTTTCGGTAACGTTAATGGTCTTCACACCCTTTCCACCTCGCTTGGTGATGCGGTAATCATCCACGGGAGAGCGCTTTCCATATCCGTTTTCAGAAACCACCAAGAGGTTAGCGTCTTCACGATTGATACATACCATACCAATCACCTTATCCTGCTCCGATTCTAAGGTAACTCCGCGCACACCTGTTGCCATGCGGCCCATCGGGCGAACATCAGCTTCATTAAAGTGTACCGCCTTGCCTTCTGCTTTGGCAATGATGATGTGATTACTTCCATTGGTGAGTGACGCATTCAATAAACGATCTCCGTCATTAATAGAAATAGCATTGATACCTGCCTGACGAGGACGTGAGTAGGCTTCCAGAGAAGTTTTCTTAATCACGCCTTTCTCTGTACAAAGAATCACATAATTGTTGTTGATGTACTCCTCATCCTCCAATGATTTCACATTGATAATGGCGCGTACGGTATCACCAGATTCGATGTTTAATAAATTTTGAATGGCACGACCTTTTGACACTTTATTACCCTCCGGTATTTCGTACACTTTCTTCCAGAATACTTTTCCAGAGTCGGTGAAGATCAACAGGTAATTATGTGCATGTGCAATGAATAAGTGCTCCGTGAAATCATCGTCTTTGGTAGCGGCTCCGCGAGATCCTACTCCTCCCCTGCCTTGTGTTCTGTATTCAGACAATGACGTACGCTTGATATACCCCTGATTGGAAATGGTGATTACCATCTCTTCATTCGGGATCATGTCTTCGGTTGTGATATCATCCTCCGCAGGAACAATTTCGGTTCTGCGATCATCTCCGTAACGCTCACGCAACTCTGTCAATTCATCTTTGATGATTTGCATCCGCATGCTTTCGTTGTTCAATATCTCGTTGAGACGATCGATCAACTCCATTACTTCTTTATACTCCTGCTGAATCTTATCACGCTCCAGACCGGTAAGGCGCTGCAAACGCATTTCCAGAATAGCTTTGGATTGAATTTCGGATAATCCAAAGCGGGCCATTAATTCAGTTTTTGCCGTATCCGGATCCTTTGAGTTACGAATCAAAGAAATCACCTCATCGAGATTATCTAAGGCAATCAGGTACCCTGCTAAGATATGGGCACGCTTTTCAGCTTCTGCCAATTCATATTTCGTTCTGCGCACCACCACTTCGTGACGGTGCTCTACGAAATACTTAATCAGTTCTTTTAAATCAAGCGTATGCGGGCGGCCTTTAACCAGGGCTACGTTATTGATACCGAAGGAAGTCTGTAGTTGTGTGTATTTGAAAAGGTTTGCCAATAC
>LNEN01000114.1 GCA_001464155.1 Cytophagales bacterium Ga0077538
AAACCCTACAATTCCTGCAATTCCACACATAGCCTATTTAGAAGAAACTAGATTAAACCAAACGAGGCCTCTATCGCCCAGTAACGGAACTCCATTTCCAGTAACATCTGCTATAATGATCTCTACCTTAATGACTTTATCAAGAAAATCATAGACCTCAGCACCATAATTGTAAAGACCAATGAAAGAGAAATAGTAATCGCCTGGTAAAAGATTATTACTAAGAATTTTTATGTTAAAACTGTTAACACCTGGCTTAAGAACCAATTGGATGTTATAGTCAGAGTTGTAAAGTGTTGCTATTAAATTGAAATTATTATCAAAAACTTTAATACCGATTTGAAAGGTCTTTAGTTCTATTTTTGAAAACACTGTAAACTCGATTTTGATGTCTGACCCCATGCTGATAACATCCCCGGTCTGTGAAAAAAGTTTCACCTCATTAAAGTAAACTACTTTATCAGTCAAAGTAGAATTACGCCATTGAGTCGTTGTGCTTTCTCCAACAGATCCTTTCACGTAGTCTGCTATTATTTTGTTTGTATGACCATCAGCAACAACCTGTCCCTTCGCCACCCAAATAACTCGTGAACATAAACTAGCAACGGCCGCCATATTATGGCTCACAAACAAAACAGTTCTGCCTTGTCCGCTAACATCTTTCATTTTGCCCAAGCACTTTTTCTGAAACTCCATGTCACCTACTGCCAACACTTCATCAATAATCAGAATCTCAGGCTCCAAGTGTGCTGCTACAGAAAAAGCTAATCGTACTGTCATGCCTGAGCTATAGCGTTTCACCGGAGTATCGATGTGGCGCGAGATACCGCTAAAGGCTATGATCTCGTCCAGCTTTTGATCAATCTCTTTTTTGCGCATACCCAGAATGGTGCCATTCATGTAGATGTTTTCGCGGCCGGTGAGGTCGGGATGAAACCCTGTGCCCACTTCGAGCAAGGAAGACACCCTCCCATGAATCGTAATGCGTCCTTCGCTGGGTTCTGTTATGCGACTCAGAATTTTCAGTAGCGTACTTTTACCCGCTCCGTTGTGACCAATAATGCCCAGTACTTCGCCTTCCTTCACCTCAAAGTTCACATCCTTTAAGGCCCAGAAGAGTGACTCTTCATCGCGATCTGTTCTGCGCAGGTTTTTCAGATTACGGAAGTTGCGAATGGGCGCTTTTATCGATTGCCAAAATGCAGCAGCAAGTGTATCACTCTTCTTATCCTCCACACCTATGCGATAGGCTTTACTCAGGTGTTCTACATGTATAACAGTCTTACTCATCAGGCTACATCGGCAAAGGTTTTTTCCAACCGCGTAAAGGTGTACAAACCATAGAAAAGGATGATCACGGATACGCCACTTCCAATGGCTATGGCTGACCAAGGCATGGGGTTGACTCCCAGAATTGAAGATCGGAAACCTTCGATGACACCCACCATGGGATTGATGGCATACACCATCTGGTACTGCTCTGGTACGCTAGACATCGGATAAACAACCGGTGCTGCGTACATTAAAATTTGGACAATAAAAGACATCGCGTGCTTGATGTCACGGTACTGTACAGACCAGGCTGCCAAGATTATGGAAGGACCAAATGCACTAATCAGCAGTAGCAATAACATCAATGGAAAATAGATGAGATTTGCTGTAGGCACATGCCCATAAAAAATTAACAGGACGATCATGACGATAATGGTTATGCCGAAGTCGAGTAATTTGGAGAAGACACCCGACAAGGGCAAAATAAGCCGTGGAAAATATACTTTGCTGAGCATGTTGGCATTGCTTACCAGGCTGTTGGAGGCTTCCGATAGTGCACCTGAGAAATATGTCCATGCCATCAGTCCGCAAAAGCTAAACAAGGCATAAGGTAAACCATCCGAACTCACCTTGGCCAGGCGGCCAAAGACAACGGTAAAAATCAGCATGGTTAGCAAGGGCTGAATAACAGCCCACCCTACACCCAATACCGATTGTGCGTAGCGGGCGCGAATTCCACGCACTACCAAAAAATAAAGCAAGTCTTTATAGGCGATAAGCTCTGACCACTGTACCAGTTTTACCCTTCGCTGCTTTTCTATGATAATGGTATGTTCACTCATATCATTCTTAGTCGAGTAGGTAGCGATGGCACCACCCATGAAGTTCGAAACTGTAAGCAGCTGTACTCTATCACAGCTTTCCTGAAACTAATTCTCCTCATAATACCCATGCCCATTCTTTCTTTTCTTTATTCCATATCCGTACCCATAACTATAACCATATCCGTACCCATAGCCATAGCCGTACCCATAACCGTACCCATAGCCCGGTCCTGATTTATAAATATCATTCAGTACAATGCTGATATTCTTAAGTTTTCCGGTAGAATAAAAATCCTGCACCGTGCGCAGCAACATTTTGGGGGTATAGTTCTGGCGTACTAAAAACAAGGTATGATCCGCCAAATTTGCCATAACAAAGGCATCTGTCACAATCGCTAGAGGGGGGGTATCAATAATGACATAGTCGTAGCGCTTTCTAGCCTCCGTCACAAACTCCTGCATGCGCGGAGTCAGCAATAGCTCGGAGGGATTGGGCGGTACCGGTCCACCACTAATCAGGTGCAGGTGTTCATAACTGGTGGGCTGTACTATTGCATCAAAATCATGAATGCCTGCCAGAAAGGTGCTTAGCCCCGTTAGGTTTGTCAATCCGAAATCATCAAAAAGTTTTGGTTTGCGCATGTCTGCACCCACAATCAGTGTTTTCTTTCCCGACAGGGCAAACACCGAAGCGAGGTTGATGGAGGTGAAGGTCTTGCCCTCACCACTAATGGAGCTGGTGATAAGGAATACGGCTTTTTCCTGCTTCCCGATAAAATAGTTCAAGTTCGAGCGAAGTGCGCGGAAAGATTCTGCAATGGATGACTTCGGATTTTTCAATACCTCTTGATTTGTGTCTGCACGCTTATGCCCTACTCCGCCAATAAAGGGTATTTCGGTTACCTTCTCCACATCTTCCCTCGACTGGACGCGCGTGTTTAGCAACTCCAGCAAAACAAAAATGGCTAAGGGCAATCCCAATCCTCCTGCGAGGGCCATTAGGTAATTATTCAACGGCTTGGGCGAGAGTACGCTTCCCCCGGCCATTGGTGGATTAACAATGGCAATATCAGAAGTAGTAGAAGCCTTCGAGATGGCTGCTTCAGATTTTTTCTGTAACAGGAAAATATAGAGGTTTTCCAACAACGAGTAATTTCGTTGTATTGAAACTAACCTGCGTTCCGCAAACGGCAGGTTCCCCATTTGCTTTTCGATATCCCGAATTTGCTTATCGATAAAGTTCTGTTTTATCTTATCGGTTGACTTCTGGTTTTCCACAGACTCTACAATATCCTTCTTGACTTCATTGATTTTTCTACGGGCATCGACTATCAAGGGGTTCTCTGTTTTAGTCGACATCTTCAATTGCAACTGAGTGTCAATCATCGTGGAGATGAGACCCGAAAGGATTGGGTCGGTAATGCCTACAGAAGTTGGCAAAATAATTTGATCAAGATTTTCGCTGGTCTTGATGTAGCCCGTCAGGTAATTGTAGTAGTTACTTCGTAAAATAAGTTCAATTTTTTGTGCCTCAAGGGCTTCCAATCGGCTGTAGAACCGCATGGCATCATCGCTCAGGTTTGTGCGCACGTTCTGATCCTTGAAGCGTTCCAGCTGTCCCTCTACCCGATGAAGAGAGTCAGCAATTCCCGAAAGTTGATCGGTAATAAAATCAATGGTGCGGGAGGCAGATAAATTTTTCTTCTCCAAATCATAAGCCTGATATTGTTGGATGAGCCCTCGGAGGAAATCTATTTCCTTTTCCGCATTCTTTCCATCAATGGACAGGTTCATTACTCCCGCCCCTTCCTCTGCCCAAGTAACTTTTAACCGACTAACGTAACTACCTGCAAGGGACCCGGGATCTGAATACTGAAAAACGAGGGGGATATCGCTGGTTTGAAAGATAGTATTTCCTTTCAAGTTAAATACAGCTTTGAGTCCCTGAAAAGTTATCGTGTCCCCAAATTGAAAAATAGTTTCCTGGATATCTTCTTCTCCAATCGTGCGCAATCTGAAGGTACGGGTGTCGATGGCTTCAAAGTAAAAGCGCACCGGGGTGTTAGAAAAAATACTTACTGCATACGGTATGTCGTAAACCTCGGTAGTCAGGATGTTACCTTCCAGTAAAAAAGAGACTCCAAAATTAAGATCCTCCAGGGTTCTCTCTACTAAAGGGTAGGATCGAATGATGTACAGCTCATTCAGGTAATTTCGGCTATATTGAACAAGTGGATTATTGTACAGCAACTTTCCCTCCGAACCGCTTTCATTCTCCTTAATTAAAATTGAGGAGGTTATAGAGTATACCGGTATAGCGTACCGGTTACGGAAGTAGGCAATCGTAAGAAAGATAACCAAAGAAAGTACAACCAGGTACCAGTACCTGAGTATGCGATACAAAATACGGTTGGCATCAATTCCGATACCCTGAGCATTCCGTTCTTGTTGGTTATTCAGATCCTGCGTCATAGAAAGATTAGTTTTGCCCCAGGCTTACAACGAGTAACAATAACGATAGTGATGAAATAATCAGGGAAAGGTTCTGACCAAAGTATTTTCTATAAGGGCGTTGTTTGAGCGCTCCTGTAATCAGTACATCATTTTGATGCACGTAGTAATAAGGGGAGCTGATAAAATCTTCTTCGAGTAGGTTGATATAGGCAATTTCAGTCTTGCCATCAATCTGTCGTATCAGTTTAATGTTAGCCTTATCAGCCAGATCCGTTAAGCCGCCAGCCAGCCCAATAGCCTCTAACATGGTTACACGATTGTTGGTAAACGTAATCGTTCCTTCTTTATTCACTTCTCCCAAAATTGTGATCCTATAATTCAACAACCGGACTTTTACAATTGGCGCTTCTAAATACTTATTGGCAATTTCTTGTAAAGTATCTTGCGCTGCAAAAACAGACAACCCTCGCACTTTAACCTTCCCAATAAAAGGAAAAGCGATCATACCTTCGTTGTCAACCAGTTCACCCATAATGAGGGCATTGCCGCCCTGAGTAACATTCCCCCCAATGTTGTTTCTTTCCTTATTAAGATTTAGGAAATCATACTCTTTACTGGTTAAGCTTTCGAACTGCACACTTATTAAGTCGTTGGGTTGAATTGCATACTCATAAGGAAGCACATCATACTCCCTAACCACAGAATCTTTTGGCAAATCCTCCTTGCCAGGATTCACATCATCCTTTTGGAGATAGACAAACTTCTTATTAGTAACACAACCGGACAGTCCAAGCAGTACGGCAAAAAATAGGATAGACCGCATTCTTAAAAATTATGAACAGTAAAGATAAGACCTTTCAACATACTATGGTGATAAGCACCCTTTAAAGAATTTAATAGGATTAACGGGCTAAGCTCCAAAAACTCATTATGTCCTTCAAAAATCCTTCCATCTCATGCAAGGGAATCATATTCGGTCCATCGCTTAAAGCCTTCTCCGGATTGGGATGCGTTTCGATAAAGAAGCCATCTACACCAGCAGCTGCAGCTGCTTTTGCCAGGTAAGGAGTAAATTGACGATCGCCTCCACTCTTGCCACCCAAACCACCCGGGCGTTGCACACTATGCGTCACATCAAAAATAACGGGTGTGTACTGGCGCATGATGGGTAATGAGCGCATGTCTACCACTAAATTATTGTAGCCGAACATGGTACCACGTTCAGTCAAAAACACTTTGTCGTTGCCCTCTCCTCGTACTTTTGCCACAGCGTATTGCATGTCTTCTGGGGACATGAATTGCCCTTTCTTCACTTTTACTGCCTTACCTGTTTTTCCAGCGGCTTTTAATAAATCAGTCTGGCGACATAAATATGCAGGTATCTGTAACACATCTGCCACATGGGCCACTTCTGCGCACTGATAACTTTCATGCACATCGGTGACGATCGGTACTTTTAAATCTTTCTTTACACGCTCCAGTATTTGTAAGCCACCTTCCATGGATGGACCACGGTAAGAACCTGCGGAGGTGCGATTGGCTTTATCAAAAGAGGCTTTGAAGACATATTGTATGCCCATACTTTCGGTAAGGGCTTTGACTTTGGTCCCAACCTCCATGCAAATGTCGTAGCTCTCTGCGGCACATGGGCCTGCAAACAACACCATTTTGTTGCCACCCAACGTGATGTTGTCTGTTACTTGAACTTTATCTTTAAATATCTCCATTGTCAGTTATTCGTTATCGGTTATTAGTTATCTGTTATTGGCTACCAGCTGTACTTAGATGCGCTTGAAGTTTCCATACTCCTCTTCTGGTTCTTTTACAATGTCTTCGAAAAGTTCGTTGAGATCGAGCGAGAAGCCTTTTAATACCTTGCTTTGTACTACATCGCCCTGGGTAAGAGGCTTTGTTGGTTGATATTTACCCATATCATTTAAGTGAAAAACAATTAGCGTTTTTTCAGTTGGATAGACCACCCAGTATTCTCTTACTCCAACTTGTTCATAGATGCTATACTTTTCGTGAAGGTCTCGGGTTACGGATGATTTTGAAATCACTTCTACCACCAAATCTGGAGCCCCTTCACAACCTCTTTCTGTTACTTTGGACGAATCACAAACAACCGTTACATCGGGTTGAACGACTGTATTAGCAGTGGCTGAAATAGGTAGGATGACATCAAAGGGTGAAGGAAAAACTCTGCAAGATTTTCCTTTTAAAAAATTAAAGAAAGTACCGTGAATTACAGAAACAACATATTGATGTTGACTGCTGGGTGCAGGTGACATCTTAAAAATCTTTCCCAATATCAACTCTACGCGATCCTGAAATTTCCATGTCAGGTAATCTGCATAGGTATAACTCTTGGTAAGATCTAGTTGCTGAAAATCTGTAATCTGCTTCATGCTGTCCTTCAAACAAAGATACAAAACCCCAAGGCTTTGGTTGACCTTCTCTTTTAATGATTAAGCTTTCAAAATCTTCTCTAACTCGCCCTTCGCGGCCAATACTAAATCACCCACTTCACGCACTACGCCTTCTCCCCCTTTGTATTTCGACACTAAGTCTACTTTGTCTTTGATGTAATCAAAAGCATCTGCCGGACACACCGAAAGACCAGCTATTTTAAAAGGAGCTAAGTCTATAATATCATCGCCTACATAGGCAATCTCTTTATCTTTTAATTTGTAGTGCTTGGCCAACTTCTCTACCACCGAGGCCTTGTCTACAATGCCCTGATGGCAAAAATCCAACTTCAATTCGGCTGCGCGGTTGGCAGTAACCACGGAATCGCGACCTGAAATAGCCCCTACATAAATCCCGGCCTTCTTCAAATGCGAAATGATCTGTCCATCCTTCACATTAAAGTTCTTGATCTCAATCCCATTGCCATCATAAATGATCTTGCCATCGGTAAGCACCCCGTCTACATCAAAAAAAATGGCTTTTATGGCCTTGGCTTTCTTGACCTGCTCTTTGGTGTAGCGTTCTAGTAGCTTTTTCAATGGGAATAAATTGGCTAATAAGGCCGAAAATTAGGAAAAGCTTTTTACTTTACCTTGTTATTTCCGTGCTGTCCCCGTATCCACTGAAGTCTGTTACAGACTACACGTGACTGCCCTGACAGTGAGCCTATTAGTTGATTCAAAACAGTACCTTATACATGAAAATCGTTAAGCTCTCGATCTCCTTACTCATTACCCTCAGCCTACTTTGGTTTCTCGACAACAGCCAGCAACTGGGTTCTACGCGTATTCCTCCCTTAGGCAAGTTTTTAGATCCTTTTCAAGGTTTCTGGCAGAATATTGAGTCGAAGGATGCTTCTCCTGGCGCAACTATCTCTCTAAATGGCTTGAAGGAACCCGTCTCTATTTATTTCGATAGTTTGATGATTCCCCACGTCTTCGCTAACAATGAAGAGGATCTGTTTGTCGCGCAAGGCTATGTCACCGCTACCCTTCGCCTTTGGCAGATGGAGTTTCAAACCCATGCTGCGGCCGGGCGAATTTCTGAAATTATTGGTGCGGGTGCGAATGATGCCGTACTCAATTATGATCGCGGGCAACGCAGACAAGGCATGGTCTATGCCGCTAACAATGCCCTGGCCGGTATGCAAAGTAATGCCACTTCTAAAATGGCGGTTGAAAAGTATACGGAAGGTGTGAACCAATACATTCAATCTCTCGA
>LNEN01000115.1 GCA_001464155.1 Cytophagales bacterium Ga0077538
CGCACTCATTGCTGTTTACCTCTTGATAATGGTTGGAGGGATCGTGAGAAGTACCGGTTCGGGTATGGGATGCCCGGATTGGCCAAAGTGCTTTGGTTCCTGGGTGCCGCCTACCTCTGTTGAACAATTGCCCGTTAACTACAAAGAAGTTTACGCAGCATACCGAGAGAAAAAGAATATTCGATTTGCGGCTTACCTGGAAAAACTTGGCTTTGCAGAAACAGCAGAAAAAATAAGAACAGACAAATCCATTTTGGAAGAGGCTGATTTTAATGCCACCAAAACCTGGGTGGAATATGTAAACAGAATTGTGGGTGTGCTGATTGGCCTGCTCATATTTGCTGTTTTTGTCGCTTCCATAAAATATTGGAAGTGGGACAGAAAGATTACGATCGTTTCCTTTAGTACTTTTTTTCTGGTGGGCGTACAGGGCTGGATTGGCTCTTTTGTGGTTTCTACAAACCTTACCCCGTGGACAGTCACCGTCCACATGTTGCTAGCCTTGGTGATCGTGGCTATGTTGGTATACTTGTTTTTTGAAAGTACTAAAGAGAAACACTTAAGAGACATAAAATTTGGATTGCCTTTAGTTGCCATTTGCCTGCTGCTGTTGCTAGTTCAGATTGTATTAGGCACCCAAGTGAGAGAGGCTATTGATGTAGTGGCTATGTCCCTTCCGCGTGCTGGGTGGGTAGAGGCTGTGGGGCTTCCTTTTATTGTTCACAGGTCTTTTTCGTGGTTAGTAATGCTGGCCAATGCCTGGTTGCTATGGAAATTGATTCAGTCTCAGGGATCCCGCATTTTACCGAACACATTGATCATACTCGTTGTTAGTACCATGGTGAGTGGAATTGTGTTGGCCTATTTTTCGATGCCTTCTTTTCTGCAGCCAGTGCATTTAACGTTGGCGACTATTACCTTTGGGACTCAGTTTTTATTGGCGTTGCAAATGATGTCGGGAAGAGGAGAAGTTTTAACAGATTGACATGGTAGCGAATGAAATTCAACGAGGCGAGGTGGTGATGATTAAGGTTCGTTCCTATTGGGAAATGCTGAAGCCAAGGCTTTCCGGACTGGTAGCTTTTTCGTGTGCCTTTGGTTTTGTGCTGGCGTCACCGGTTATTAATTGGTTTCAATTAGCGGTTGTATACATCGGTGGCTTTTTAGTCTCGGGTGCATCAGTGATCATCAATCAGATTCTGGAAAAGGACCTGGATAAATTGATGACGCGTACCCAAAACAGGCCGTTACCGACTGGAAAAATCTCAATACAAGAGGCCATCTATCTGGCCGTTATTTCCTTCGGAGTAGGCATTACTCTCCTCCTAAGTTATACTAACATCTTAACGGTTAGCCTTTCCATACTCTCCATGCTCTTGTATAGTTTCGTCTATACACCGTTGAAACGAGTAGGTTCCATTGCCGTTTTTGTAGGGGCTATACCAGGTGCACTTCCCCCGCTCTTGGGTTGGACAGCGGCAACAGGATCCATTTCACATGAAGCGCTGATCATTTTTGGCATTCAGTTTATCTGGCAGTTCCCTCATTTTTGGGCGATTGCCTGGGTCGCAGATGATGACTATAAAAAGGCCGGTTTTAAATTATTACCCGGGGGTGGACAACGCGATTTTAACACAGCCATTCAAATCATAATTTATACACTGTTTCTTATTCCATTGGGTTTGTTGCCAGCAAAATTTGGCATCACTGGTATTAACTCAGCTATCGTGGCAACGGTCTGTGGGGTGCTTTTTTTAGCGCAGACCTTTTACCTTTTGAAATCTGAAAACAGAGAAGCAGCCTTGCGCATCATGTTTGGGTCGTTCTTGTATTTACCCATTGTGCAGATTGCGTATTTGATGGACAAAGTTTAATGCATAACAACTAGTTGAAAACTTAAAAAGTAGGGAGATGTCAGAATTAAAGATTGTAGAAGAAGCGAAAAAGCCCTTGTCGATGAATCCCAAAAAATTCGCGCTTTGGCTTTTTATTGTGAGTGTTTGTATGATTTTTGCCTCATTGACCAGTGCTTATATAGTACGTCAGGCAGAGGGCAATTGGCAAATTTTTGAGTTACCTCCATTATTTTGGATTACGTCCGGAATCATTTTGCTCAGCAGCTTTACCATGCATTGGGCTTATATGGCCGCCAAGCGCGATAACCTGGAAATGGTGAAAGTAGCCATGAGTATTACCACCCTTTTGGGCATCGCTTTTTTAGTGGGCCAAGTGATGGGCTGGGGTCAATTGGTTGAGAGCAATGTATACTTTGTAGGAAACCCTTCAGGCTCATTTGTTTATGTCCTTTCGGGCCTTCACGGCTTGCACATAGCAGGGGGGGTAGTAATTTTGGGCATCACCCTGGTGGCCACGTACCGTTTTCAGGTACATTCAAAAAACTTGAATTTGATAGAAATGTGCGCCACTTTTTGGCATTTTTTGGATGCACTTTGGCTATATTTGTTCGTATTTCTTTTACTAAACCGATAGAAAATTAAACCTTAAACCATGGCCAGTACTTCTGCAACAGCCACAGCTTCTTGGGATGGCGGTTCGTCCCCGATGAATGCCAGTTACGGCAAATTGATGATGTGGTTCTTCCTATTATCAGATGCGTTTACCTTTTCTGCATTACTGATTACTTACGGACTTGTTCGCTCTTCTCATGCTGCCTATGATGGCTTGGTGGATGCGTTTACATTTTCGCAAACCTATTGGCCTATACCTGAAAAGGTATTTGAAGCAGTGCCCTTCCTACACGGAATGGAGTTGCCGCTGGTGTTCGTAGGAATCATGACCTTCGTTCTCATTATGAGTTCTGTTACCATGGTATTGGCTGTTGAGGCTGGACACCGCATGGACAGAAAGGCTGTTGAGAAATGGATGTTATGGACCTTACTAGGTGGTATTACTTTCTTGAGCTGCCAGGCATGGGAGTGGGCTCACTTCATTCACGGAACAGATGCCGGAAGCACTTTGGCTGATGGTACAAAATTCTTTGGAGCTAATCTTTCCTTTAATCAATACGGTCCTCCGGACTTTGCTGCATTCTTCTTTTTCATCACTGGTTTCCACGGCTTCCACGTGTTCAGTGGCGTGTGTTTGAACTTCCTGATCTATTACAATACTGTAACAGGTGTGTATGAGCGCAGAGGTCATTATGAAATGGTTGAGAAAGTTGGTTTATACTGGCACTTTGTAGATTTAGTGTGGGTATTCGTGTTTACCTTCTTCTACCTCGTATAGTTTGTAATTTGAAACTTGATATTAGAAATTTATAATTATGGCTCATCACCACGCAGAACCTCAGGTAACAGTACTTCCTCCGGATACCGCCAAGATTAAAAAACTTTGGATGACTGCATTGATCTTATTGGTCATTACGGTTGTAGAATTTATTGTGGCGTTCACCATTCCACATGAGTACAAGGATGCCCGCGTTTGGATCTTCGTTATCATGACAATTGTAAAAGCTGCCTATATCGTTGGGGAGTTTATGCACTTAAAATATGAAACTAAATTTTTGATGTGGTCTATTTTAATACCCATCATTTTTATTGTCTGGATGCTGGTCGCTTTCGTATACGAAGGTATGGCCATTGGTGTAGCCAGATAAAATGGGATGAACGCATAAGGAAAAGGCTTAGGAAATTCCTAAGCCTTTTTTATGTGAACAGGGGAAGTGCCGTTTGATTGTGATCTATGAAAATTAAGCAGACCGTTATTTTACTAGTTGCCTTTGTATTGCCGATCGGCATTTTTGTTTTTCTAAAAACACTGGGCAAGAATGAGTTTGATGTGGCACCCTTGCATCAGGAAGGAAGCGTAAGCGTTTCCACAGAGTGTGGAGTATCATACCAAAGCCCCTATTTCGTTCCGCTAAATGTACTTTCTGATTTACGTTGGTCGAAGGAGGATAGCCTTAACCTATATGTTTTTGACAATCCTTTAATGGATGATAAGGCAGTGACCAACAAACTGGCGGGGGCGTACTCAGATCAGGAATTACAATTACACAAAATAACAACAGACTCACTGGGTACAGTTAGGAGTGAGGATAAGGATCCTATTGTAAAAGATGCTGTCTCAATAGAGCAATTGCAGGAGTGTTTCTTTTTATTGGAGCACAAAAAAAATGCAGTATTAGTAGATACGCGCCAGCGCATCAGAGGCTATTATGATTTATCCTCTCGAGAGGAACTAGATCGATTGGCAGTAGAGATTAAGATTATTTTGAAGAAGTATTAAGATGAACAAAAAGATAATTAATAACCTCATCATCGTTGTTTCTGTAGTCATACCATTGGTGGTGGCTCTTTTATTCAGAGTGAAAGTAGAGGGCTATGACTTTACTTTTTTGCCACCGATTTACGCTAGCATCAATGGGCTTACAGCGCTTTTGTTGATCGTGGCGTTATGGGCTATCAAAAATGGAAACAAGGTTCTTCACGAACGATTGATGAAAGTTAACCTTGGACTCTCTCTCTTATTCCTACTTATGTATGTGGTCTACCACATGACCAGCGAATCCACTTCTTTTGGTGGAGAAGGCAATATTCGATATGTGTATTTTTTTATTCTGATTTCGCACATTTTACTATCAATTTCTGTTATACCGCTGGTGCTGTTTACGTATTTACGAGCCTATAATGGAGAGTTTGACCGGCATAAGAAATTAGCCAGAATTACGTTCCCCATTTGGTTGTATGTAGCCATTACCGGTGTGGTGGTGTATGTTATGATAAGTCCTTACTATGCTTAATGCTATGGGTATGAAAAAGTGGATGCTAGTCATTGTTGTTTTAATGCTGTTAAACATTCAGGACCTGTTTGCGCAGTGTGCCATGTGCCGAACACAATTGGAAAATAATGTAAGCAATGGTGATCCTGGGATTGCTGCAGGAATCAATACGGGCATTCTATACCTCTTGGTAATGCCTTACCTTGCCATTATTACGTTGGGCTATTTTTGGTATAAATCAAGTAGAAAAAATGGAGGTGAGCTTAACAAAGGCATTGCTACACGCTAAATGCCCGCAATGCAGAAAAGGAGACATGTTTGTTCATTCTTTGACCAAGCTTTCGAAATTTAACCAAATGAATGCAAAATGCCCCCATTGTCAGGTAGGGTTGGAGCCTGAGCCTGGATTCTACCAAGGGGCCATGTATGTTGGTTATGCCCTCACTGTGGCTGTAACAGCCATGGTTTTTATCATTGTGTTCTTATTAGACATTACTTCCATGTGGACACCTGCAGTGTGGGTGATTGCCACTATGGTGCTATTGATCCCCGTTAATTACCGCTATTCACGGGTACTGTATTTATATATGTTTGGGGGATTAAAGTACAATCCTACTATCCTATAGTTTTCTTAATTTCAAGGAAATCAATTCCTTTGAAAACTCGATACCTATTTTTTGCAACTGCAGTTTTCTTTGCAGTAGGTGTGCTGCTGATGGTGTTTTACCAACAGCCACTAACGCCTCCTGTGGCCGCTAAGGAGATTAGTATCCGGCTTGCCGAACAGCTTACTAAACTGGATCAAGAAGTTGAACGACATTCATCCAGCTGGATGTCATGTGATGAGGTGCATGCCTCGTATCCCATTTTTATTTATAAGGATAAGGAACTTTTCTGTTGGACAGATAATAAGCTAATGCCACCGCTTAATCTGGTTAGTGATTCCGCGTCCGTACAGCTACTAAAAACTGCTCAAAGTAATTTTCTCTTGTATCAAAAGCCCTTGGCAAAGGATGTACAGTTGGTAGCACTCATCATGCTAACGCGGAAATATCCGATTCAGAACGATTTTTTAACCAGTGAATGGAGGCGTGATTTATTTCCAACAAATACGATTACGATTCTGGAGCCGCTTTCCAATTTGGGGGTACCGGTTAACTATAAGGAACAGACACTTTTTCGAATCAGTTTTTTATTGCGAGGTCTGTCTACCAACCCCTCCTTGAGTGTATGGTCGTTTGCTTTTATCATGATTGGCCTGGTGTTGTTGATTATTTCTATTGATAGAACGTTGAGGAGGCAAGTATCAAACGAGCTCCATACCGTAAGCATGTGTTTGGTGTTATTGGTATTGCGTCTCGTCATGATACTAGGGTCGTATCCGCGTTCTTTTTTCACGAATCCATTATTTTCTCCTTCGGAGTTTGCCTCTTCGTGGTTTAATCCTTCTTTGGGTGATTTGTGGTTGAATGTATTGATGTTGCTGATAATCGCTATTTATATTTTTCGATTTGCCAACGCCAGACTTACTCAGAAAAAGGAATCAAAGCTTTCACCTTTCATTGTCATCCTGTGCGTTATTTTATCTTTTCTTCTATTTGGGATGGCACATTATAGCATAACCTCCTCGCTTGATTTTCCGGGTACGCGTCTGCTCTCTTTGAGTGCTTTGCTGATTACCTGGGCAACTGCATTTCTCCTGATTCATGTCGTACTAAAATTCATCCTTTATCAGGGAGCTAAACACACGCACCGCATGCTGTTGGCTGGAGCCCTACTCTTTGCTCTTGTTAATTATTGGGAAGGTCAACCCTTCATCACAACACTACTAACTACCTGGTGCATTATTTTATTGATTCACTATTTTGATTTTCTCGGCAGCTTGACCGAAATTCAGTATAAGACTTTTAATTATCTATTTATTGTCTTACTTGGATTCGTCATCAACTGTACCGCTACCGTCTATTTCCTAAATCAGGAGAAGAACAGGAGCAATCAATTGCGATTTGCAGAGAGTTACCTGGCGGATCGGGATACTTTTGGTGAATTTCTGCTGAATGACTTGTCCGCTAACATTGATAAGGATGTGTTTATCCAAACACGATTTGCAAGCCCCTTCTTAAGTAAGGTTCCGATTCAACAAAAGATACGACAGGTTTATTTGCCAAGCTATTTTAATAAATATGATGTCCGCATTTTGCTTTTTAATTCGCAGGGAACTAGAATCGGTGAAGTAGGAGCACAGCCCTTTGCGGAATTTATTTCGCAGGTAGAACAGGAAGCAAATAAAACACAGTTTGAAGGCTTGTATCGAATTGGCAAGCGCAAGCGGAATGTGGCTCAACAATATGTGTTAGTGCGGCCTGTGCAACGGAATGGCTTTTTAAATGGATACATTGTCGTTGAGCTATCACTGAAAAAAACCATACCAGATAATGTATATCCGGAATTGTTGGTCGATAACCGATTTCGTGAATCGCTCCGGCCCTCCAATCTTAGCTATGCAACCTTTGTGAGAGGGGAGGTAGAATCACAAGCCGGAAACTTTGATTATGAAACAAAGTTTGATGCGAAGCTGCTGGGAAATGAATCGCTGTACAAGCAAGGCTTGGAGTGGAATGGATTTCAACACATTGCAGTGGAAGATGTGAATCAGATAGTCACGGTTATCTCCACAAGTACCATGTCGGTTAAGCACATTCTCACAAATGCGTCCTTCTATTTGATTTTAGGGCTTATGTTGGTGCTTTTCACCATTGTCGGTTTTGGTATTTCTAATTTTTTGACAGGGCGTCAACTCTACTACTCTGCCCGTATTCAGTTACTCATCAATCTTTCTTTCTTTATTCCGTTGGTGATTATCAGTATTGTAACCTTAAGGATGTTAAGTGAATCTTCTCAGGAACAATTGAATGCTACTTACCTCGACCGGGTGTCTTTTCTATCAGAGCAATTAAACGCAATGAAGGATTTGAAAGACTCGGTGGGAAGTGTGCAGCGGGAAGAAAGCACGCTGCTAGAATTATCACGAGGATCCAATTCTGAGCTTTTTTTATACGACAAGAACGGTCTTCTACAATACTCCAGTCACAATGCTTTATTTGATAACCAATTAATGGCCCCCCTGGCCAATGCTTTGGCACTCCCGAAGATGAGAGCCGGAGAGCAAGGTTTTATTATCCCCGAGCAAATAGGAGGCTTATCTTTCTTTGTGGCTTTTGCAAAGCTCCCAGATCTTTCTGGTTACTTGGCCATTCCCTATTATCAGTCAGCAAGTACAGTTCAGCGATTACAAGTAGAAGCCTTAGCTGATATCTTAGTAATCTTTGTGCTTGTCTTTCTGATTCTATTAGTGTTTTCTTTTTTTGTGGCTCGTTGGTTAACCTTTCCGTTAGAAATGATCAGTTCCAGTATGCAACGAACTTCCCTACAGCAACCCAATGAACCACTTCGCTGGAATTCCAATGATGAAATTGGTTTGATGGTACAGTCTTACAATGAGATGCTCCAAAAGTTAAAAGAGAGCATGGTGGTAGTGGAGCGTATGCAGCGTGAACAAGCCTGGAGGGACATCGCCCAGCAAGTGGCGCATGAAATCAAAAATCCACTCACTCCCATGAAACTTACCTTGCAACGCCTGACAAGGAATATTCAGGAGAGTGAAGTTAAACAAGAACAACTGGTCAACTCATTGAGCTCTATGCTTGAGCAAGTGGAAGTATTGAATTCAATTGCTTCATCCTTCAGTACCTTCGCCAAATTGCCAACTGCGAAGATTGAGAGAATTGATTTGCGTACAATTCTATTCAGTGTGTGTGAAGTGTATGAACAATCACCAGTAAACATCATCACCTGCCCTCCAACCATGCCTGCTTTGGGAGATGCGTTAATCGTGAAAACCATTTTCTCGAATATTATTATTAATGCCATTCAGGCTAAACAGGAAGACAGGGAATTGGAGTTGAAAATTAAGGGTGAGCAGGTAAATGGGTATTGGCGAATTCTTTTTATTGACAATGGAAAAGGTATTGATGCAGAAAAAGCGGATAAGCTTTTTCTGCCACACTTCACCACCAAAGAGACAGGTTCAGGATTAGGGTTGGCGATTGCCAAAAGAGGCGTAGAGCAAATGTCTGGAAGTATTTCGTTTGAATCAGTTCTGCACAAGGGGAGCACATTTATCATTACGCTTCCTATTGCTGACCAGGATATTTCTTTATGAAAGGTTTACCAAACAACGTCAATACGTTAATATTTGATTTAGGAGGTGTAGTAATCAACCTGTCCTATCAAAAAACGTACGAGGCCTTTAGCCAGCTATCGGGAAAGTCTGTTGAGGAGATTGCTCAGCTGGCGCAACAACTGGAAGAGTTTAAGCACTATGAAACAGGTAAGCTAAGCGATGCTACTTTTCGGGATTTTATCCGGAGCCGTATGGGGATTAAGGCCAGTGATGCGGATATAGATGCGGCATGGAATGCTATGTTGCTGGATATTCCATCCTCGCGTTTGAGAACTTTATTGAAATTAAGAGAGTCGTACCAACTTTTTCTGCTTAGCAATACAAATTCGATTCACTTACTAAACTTTAATGATCGTGTGAAGAAGGTAAGCGGTCAACCCAACCTCGCTTATTGCTTTGACAAAGCATACTACTCGCATGAGATAGGAATGCGAAAACCTGATGTAGAGATTTACCAGCATGTAGTGAAGGAAAATGCACTGGTGCCAGCACGCACACTTTTTTTTGACGACTTAGTTCCTAATCTTGCAGGGGCTTCACAAGCCGGACTGCAAACTTACCATGTAACCAATGCCGATGAACTTTTTGAGAAGCTGGATTCAATCGAATAGAGAAGAACTTCGTGTTTTCGGACAGGTAATGCTTTTTGCTGCCACCTTTGTTAGCACCACCTTAGCAGGTGCCGAGTGGACTTTTGGCAAATCAGTTTTCATGCCTGACTTTGGTTGGCCTGAGTTTGCCTTGGGTTTACCATTTTCACTTTCGTTTATTGGCATACTCACGGTTCATGAATTTGGCCATTACTTCATGGCGAGGTATCATGGCATTAAGTCTTCCTTACCTTATTATATCCCTCTGCCGCCCTTTCCATTATCTATCGGTACAATGGGTGCTATTATACGGTTGAGACAGCGTGTGCCCTCTAATATTCAGAACTTTGATATTGGTATTGCAGGCCCTCTTGCAGGATTTGTATTAGCCATCGGTATACTCTTTTATGGCTTCACCCATTTGCCCGAGCCATCCTACATTTATCAGATTCATCCTGAGTACGAAACCTACGGTGAGAACTTTGCTGAACAAGCATACCTTCCCAAGGAAGGCGTTATCGATATCGTAGTAGGTAAAAATCTTTTATTTATGTTCTTCGAGAAGTTTGTGGCAGACCCTGAGCGGATGCCTAATCCTCATGAACTCATGCATTACCCCTTGTTGTTCGCTGGTTTTCTTGCGCTGGTCTTTACAAGCTTAAACTTATTACCTATAGGACAACTGGATGGTGGCCATGTGCTGTATGGTTTGTTAGGGTACAAGCGCCACAAACAAATAGCCTCTTTCATTTTTATTGCTTTTCTCTTTTATGCAGGTTTTGGTTTGCTAAGGCCGTCTGATCCTATAGAGGATTTAGTGATTTACATTCCGATGTACATCTTCTTCTTGTATATCTGTTTTCAAGGGCTAAAGCTGGAAAGGCGCGATGCCATCATGTATGCCTTTATTGTATTTGCCGTACAGTTTGCGCTGGCATGGATTTTTCCTGCAGTGAAAGGCTATTCAGGATGGTTGTTGTTTGCTTTTATGTTGGGAAGGTTTCTTGGGATAGATCATCCTCCTTGTTTGATAGAAGTACCTCTAGACCCTGCGCGAAGATGGTTGGGTTGGTTAGCGTTGGTGATCTTTATAATAAGCTTTACCCCAGCTCCCCTGTAAGATTACTGAATAATTATTTTCCGAGTAATCACCTTGTCTCCAACGAGTAGTTGAAGTACTACCAAACCCTGATGCCTGTTTAGAAGCAGTACATAGGTGTGATCATTGTATTGCTCTTGGGAAAAAGCAAGCGCTTGGCCACTCACAGTTTGAATGTTAAGGATAGTGGATGGTTGATTAATCGTAAAATGATTCTCAACGGGATTGGGAAAAATACTGACTTCTACTTCAGGAGCCTGTATACCTGTTGTTATTTCACCAGTGCCAAAGATCGGGCGCATCATAACGGCTCCATAGACATTGGAAGGAGGCAGCCACACACCATTACTATTAGAGAAAAGTTTGTCGGCATGATCGGCTGACCGATCTAGTCCGATAGTGATGGTTCCGTTGGCCGGTTGTTCCCAACCTATATAGAAGACACTGGGAACATAGACTGCGCTTTGCAGCGTAATGTTTTGAAAGATATTTACCCCGGGTCGTTGTACAGGAACGACTTCGTCTAACAGTAAATTTCCTGGCTGGCCATTGTTGTCGTCATACACTTGAAAGTTCATGATGTTGCTAAGGTTACCAGAAAGTGTGGGAAAGTAAACAGACACTCCCGTGAGTGTATCCGATTCGCTTGTTAGTTGTGTGAAGCGATACGCTGCACGATTACCTGCTTGCGCAAGCCCGACCGAATACTCAGCCTCACCATCATCGTATGCATAGAAATCGCTGATGGTATAAGTAGTCTTAGTAGAATCATTTCTAGTAAATTGAATGGGTGCATAAACAAAATCATCATAATCGGCATTGGTTGGTTTTGGCACCGAGTAGATAGATAAATTATCGTTAGAGGTTAGGGCCAAAGTGATGCTAATCTGTGTAGAATCGGCAGAGGGATCAAAGACAAGAGGATCATTAAAATCGGGAAGCACTTTTAAGGTTTCCTCACGTTTCCCGAAAGGAAGAATAAATAAGCCAACAGCCTTGTCGAGGGAGTCTTCGTGTACTGCGCCAACACCCGATTTGAAATTGATGGCTTTCAGATAGCTGTATTCATTCAGCGGAGTTTGTTCATTTTTTTGTGTGGCGTATACATAACGAGGGGCTGCAGAGATTCGATTGTTAACAAAGTGATCCTTAGGCACAGCATGGTAATCGCCAAATAAAGATGTCAGTGGAGAGGAAATGCTTCGATCCGGAAACGAGAAATCAGACGCAAAGCGGTGTTCATTTAAATAAACATAATC
This sequence comes from Cytophagales bacterium Ga0077538, assembly GCA_001464155.1. GTDB lineage: Bacteria > Bacteroidota > Bacteroidia > Cytophagales > Cyclobacteriaceae > Chryseotalea. Next base: position 11,933 of record LNEN01000115.1, read on the forward strand.
AATAATCCATGTGTCGAAAGGTCCTGATCTGCGACCATACCGTGAGATCCGAAATTGAAACTCATTATGATAGAATTCTTCTCCTTCTACTTTCTGAATAAAATCAAGAAAGATGGAAGGATCGGGTACAACAGGAACCTTCAGAAGAGCAATGGGCACCCAGGCATTCTCAGCATTTTTAAAATCTACTTGCAAGTAGTCGGCAGGATCAGGGGCTTCTCCATCGCGATTCTCGATGGCTACATCTGCCAGGCGTATAGGCCTGGAAACGAGTGTGTCAGTAAAGCCATTCGAAGTCAGATCTGTTGTGTAAGGATTGCCCTCTCCATTTAATCCATCAAACACGGCCACTCCAACACTGGGAGGTTGAATAGCTGCTCCATCAACGATGTCTACACTTTGCGTATCACTCCAGAGCGTATCGGCTGGCGTTCCTGCAAAGGAAAAATCATCCCAAAAGGGAAGATGCATGGTCGTTGCTTCTTGTTGTCGTATGGTTGCCTTTTGTTCCTTAGCCTGCTTGGTCGTTGGGTAAATCTTGAATTGAGCTTGTGAGGTGGATGCTGTGAATAGGATAAAGAAGATAATGCTGAATTGACAATTGACAATTGATGCATGACAATTGGAATTGTAAACCGCCACTAAGTTGCTATACGTTAAAATTCGCACGAATCGGTTTAGTTATCAATTTCTTCTTCTGCCCCACCTTCTTCCTCTGATAAAGGGGTACCTTCTTTGCCAATCCACACTTCTACGGCATCTCCGGCTCGTAATTTTGTACTTGGCTCAGGAAGCTGCTTCAAGATAACGATGGGACTTTGGTTGGTAGTATCTCCTACAACATTGATCTCACCCAGTTGCAGGTTGGAACCAAAAATAATGACTTCCGCATCCTCTAGTGAAAAGCCTACAATATCGGGTGCATTGATTTCTGTTTTGCCGCCATCTTCTACATATAAATCAATAACTGCACCCTTAGGCAAACGAATACCCGCCTCCACTTTCTTGCCTCCCACACGCATTTCTTTTACAACTGATAAAAAGGGACCTGATACGTACGTAATGTGACCCAGTTTTAATTCATATCCTCTTAATACAGCCTCTGCGTTGATCAAAGATCCGTCTACCAGATTCGGTAGGGGAACCGTAGGAGGGGTAATCCGATTGACCGAGATGAAAATTTTACGATTCTCTTTTACCTTCGTTCCTGCTGCCGGATACTGTTTTAAAATAGTAAGCGGAGCAAATTGAGACGAGTACGATGAATCGTTTACTTCATAACGCAGGTTTCGCTAAATTAAGAAATCTTCCAACTCCGATATATTCATGCCCTCCACATTCGGCACGGTTATCGTCTCCCCATGATTGGTTGAAGAGGGGAGGTAGACATAGAAATAGGTGATGCCAATTGTAAAAAAAATTGCCAAGGCGACTAGCATACTGAGCAGCAGGCCACCGAGTGAATTGGATTTGTACGTTGCAAAAGGATTCTTCATGGGGTAGGATTCCTGCAGGTTAATACTTAAGCGAAGAAGTAAAACTTCGCTCTATTCGTTTACTCTTCTCATAGCGTTCTACCGCTATGTCAATCAATTTACTAATGAGTTCACTAAAGCCAATGCCGCGTTCTTTCCACATAACCGGATACATGCTGGAGTTAGTAAAACCGGGAATGGTATTGATCTCGTTCACATACACTTTTGTTCCGGAGAGAAATAGATCCACCCGTGCAAAGTCCTCACAGCGTAATGCCTGAAAAGCTTTAACAGAAAGTGTTCGAATTTTCTCAACGCTTGCTTTGGTAAGGGAAGCGGGTACATCAATGCGCACAGCCGTAGGGTCTACATACTTGGCATCGAAGGTGTAGAATTCATATTTTTTGCTGATGACGATTTCACCTGGCAAAGAGGCCTGCGGAGGATTGTTGCCTAAGATGGCACATTCCACTTCTCTTGCCTTAATAAATTCTTCAATGATTAACTCATCATCGTATTTGAAGGCTTCTTCAATGGCCTTGGTGAAGTCTGCTTGCTTCTTTACTTTGGTTACACCCACCGAAGATCCGAGATTGGCTGCCTTCACCATAAAGGGCATACCCAATTTCTTTTTGACCTCAGCAAATTTTATTTTCTCACGTTCGGTATAATGGAAAGCCATGTATTTGGCTACCGGAAGTTTAGCTGCTTCGAGTACGCGCTTGGCAACTACCTTGTTCATGGATAGGGAAGAACCTAAAACGCCCGTACCAACCATGGGTATGTCCAGTGCTTTCAGCATTCCTTGTATGCTTCCATCTTCTCCATCGGTGCCGTGCAAGACGGGAAAAATAACATCGGCTTGGAAGCGCTCTTCGGTACTGAGCAGAATAAATCCGCGATGTTGGGTATCCAGGATTACGCCTAGAGGCTTCCCCTGTTCGATGTCTTTACTTACCCCTTTTGTCAGAAACCACTGACCCTTTTTACTAATGCCAATGGGAATGGATTCAAAAAGGTTTTTGTCAATGAATTCAAAAATGTTTTTGGCGGAGTTGACTGAGACTTCATGTTCCACTGAACGGCCTCCGTATAAAATGACAATATTCTTCTTAGTCGACATATAAAATGAATGGGCTAAGATAAGCAAATCATGGCGCCTGTATGAATACTTTTTGGCTATAATAGCGGTTATCCACTTTCATGTGTACGATGTAGATGCCTGTCTGCAGAGCTTGAAGTTCCAATGATTTTGTTTGGTTGAGGGTGTTTGGTTCAACGCCATAGATGACGGTTCTTCCCATCATGTCGAAAATGCTTACGATTACCGTTTGTTTGTCTTCCACATTAAAGGTCAGCTTTATTCCTCCTTCTGTTTTAGGGTAGATGGCAACAATCTCTTCTATTGGTAGCTTGGGAGAAGCTTCGCCTACATACAATTCTAAATTATCGAGAAAAAGCGGATTGCCTAAGTAGGAAGAGGCCACAAAGGCAAGTCGCACGTTTTCAAATCCAAGGAGGGCTTCTAAGCTAACCACCCTTGTGTCCCAGTCGTCCGCGTTTGCTGGGTTTGTATTGGTAGTAGTTTCAAATAAACTGAAGCCAGGCAGGTCCAGGTAGGTGGATCCACAATCTGTGGTGTATTTCAATTGAAGTGTGACAGGCTGAGAAGCGTTGTTGTGATAGGACCATTCAAAGCGAAGATGACTCTCATCCAAATAAGAAAAATCCAATACGGGGCCAACTAACCAGCTGGTTTCGGTTTGCTGTGTGTCTTCAGCCTTGAATGCTAAGGACTGGTCATAGAAGGTAGAGGTTGTCTGCCAAGCCGATTCAGTATCTGGACTAACGATAGTCCATTGATTTGCAAAGGAAGTTTCAAATCGTTCACGGATAGGCATTTCATTTTCAAAATCATTGATAACAATACGCTTGCTGAGTTGATTGTCGCTTGAATTATCGTCAGGCGTTCCGTTTGGTAAACTCAAGGTGATGCTCAGCAACTGCTCCCCCTGATTGAGAGTAACAGGAAGGCTTAATTCACCATATTCGAAGGGAGCAATGGGGGTGAGGACATGTTCACTTGTTATGCTGGTTCCATTATCAATGGAGTATGAAACTTTTAGATAAGTAAGATCATTACTGCCCAGGTTTTGAAAGCGGATACGAAGCGTAGTGTTAGTAGCACAGCTAACGGGATTTGGTGAAAGAATGCTGCGCAAGGCTACATTGTGAACGCCCCCTGAGGGAGAGACCAACCCAATAGAATTAAGGAGGCTGACTCTTCGGATGCTATTCTCCAATACTACCTGCATTCGCGCAACTTGTCCTTGCGTAAAAATATTCATGCAAGGGTCATCGGTGTAGTCCATGAAGTTTTGAAACATCTTTGTAGTGGTGCAGGAAGTTTGCGGATGACTTGGGCAACCATTAGTTTCATCGTTTTGCTTGGGGGTGTCAGCTACATAATCGGTGGTAGAAGTACAGGAGTTAGTGTCTCCCCAGATATGCCGGAGGCCAAAGAAATGACCTGCTTCGTGGGTCAATGTTCTTCCCTTATTGAATCCTGCCAGCAGGTTGAAATTGCCATCGTCAATGCTGCCAAAAGCATCGTAGGATATAACCACTCCATCGGTTGTAGCTATTTCATTTTGAAATTCTTCTAATCCTTCCAGATTGGAAACGGGGAACTGAGCATAGCCTAGCAAATTGCTCAGGTTGCATACCCAAATATTGAAGTAGTTTTCCGAGGGCCAATAACTTTGTGCTTTCAGTGTTGCATCATCGGCCATTACATACGATGTTTTACCACCACGCTTTCTAACAATTCCTGAAGTAGGCGCTCCGGTTGGATCTTGTCTGGCCAATACAAATTGTATATCCAGACTACCAGCCACCGGTTGAAAGAGGCTAGGCGTTTGATTGGCATCGGCATTCAACCTTTTAAAATCTTCGTTAAGAACATTGATTTGAGAAAGGATTTGTTCATCAGATATATTGGTGCCAATACCTATAGGTTCTCCATTATGAATGACGTGAATCACAACAGGAATGGCATAGGGTCCCACCTGTGTTTGTTTGAGTCCATTCATTTGGAGTTGCGCTTGCTTGCGCACCTGCATCCATTTCTCAAAAGCTTCTGGTTGAGGAACTTTATTGAATTTCTGATAAAGCATTTCTGTATGCTCTACAGTCGCACAGCGAACCTGACTATAAGAAGCCGTTATAGGTAAGAGGCAAACGCACACGAGGAGTACGGTTGAGAGTAGCCTTAACCTATGGGGAAACTTCATCTGTAATATGCTATGGAGTTGAATAGATCAAAGATAGAAAGGGTAACCGAAAAGTTTGGCTAATTAAACAGATGATATCCGCTTGGGTAGGATCCACAGCGGAACCCAATCACTAGCGTTGGTAGACAGGAATTAGTATTAACGCGCTACGGGAGTAAGATTGACTACTTCAATTTTTTTTATTTCCGGAACGGCCTTGCGAATGGCTTCTTCCACCCCCGCTTTGAACGTCATACTGCTCATGGGGCACGAACCACAGGCTCCCACAAATTCCAAAACCAGTGTATGGTCGCTTGTGACTTCATTGATTTTCACATTACCCCCATCTGCTTCCAGATACGGGCGTATGCTATCCAATGAATCTTCAATGCGCTTGGTGAGTTCTTTTAGGTTCATGTAAATGGTATTTCCTGATTTATTATAAAACAAAAAAGTAAGTCTTACTGGTTAACTAAGAATTTCCACTTTTTTGGTTTGTGTAAAAGTAGCATTTCTTATGGCAATGTGACGGGCCAATGCTTCTGACAAGTCCATAAAAGCCTTGGCAGTCACACCCTCTTTCAACACAGCTGGCAGGCCGCTATCCCCGCTTTCGCGGATGCTTTGCACCAGGGGTATCTGACCCAGCAGAGGAACATCGAACTTTTGCGATAAGTTCGAACCGCCATCTTTACCAAAGATGTAATACTTGTTATCGGGCAGCTCTTCCGGGCTGAAGTAAGCCATGTTTTCGACTACGCCTAATACAGGCACGTTGATTTGAGGTTGCTTGAACATGGCCAAGCCTTTTTGAGCATCGGCCAAAGCTACTTTTTGCGGGGTGGTAACAATGATAGCCCCTGTTACTGGTACTGTCTGCACCAGAGTTAAATGAATGTCGCTTGTACCGGGTGGTAAATCGATAAATAAATAGTCCAGATCACCCCACTCCACATCCATAATAAACTGCTTCAATGCCGAGCTGGCCATAGGTCCACGCCACACGACAGCGCTTTCAGGTGGTGTTAAAAATCCGATAGAAACGAGCTTTACGCCATACTGTTCAATGGGCACAATAATGTTTTTGCCATTTACCTGTTTAACGGTAGGTTGCTCGTGTTCACAGTTAAACATAACAGGTATGGATGGACCATAAATGTCGGCATCAATTAGCCCCACTTTGGCACCTGCTTTAGCTAAGGCTACTGCCAGGTTGGAGGTAACGGTAGATTTTCCAACACCGCCCTTTCCAGAGGCCACGGCAATGATGTTTTTTACCCCCGGCAATAAGGGTGCGTTATCGCGCAAACTTGTTACGGACGAGGTCATGAAAATGGCGATTTCAACGCCTTTACCAACCACTTTCTCTACAGCCTCCCGGCAGTCTTTTTCAATTTTCGCCTTGAGGGGGCAGGCAGGGGTGGTTAGCACCACCGAGAAGGAAACCTTTGCCGCTTCTAGCTTTATATCTTTAATCATGCCCAAACTCACCAGATCGCGTTGAATATCAGGATCGTTGACAGTGGACAGAGCTTTTATAATATCAGATTCTGTGAAATTCATGCTGCAAATTAGGTCTCGAAATTCGAAGTTGGAAGCTGTCCGGTGGAAAATCAAGACTATTTCAAAAATCGATGCCCGAAGCTCAAACCTCTAGCATCCAATCGGTATCTTTGACCTCTATTTTTTATCCTGAATGATTAGCCGCGACACGATTGACGAAATAAAGAGCCGTATGGACATCGTGGATGTCATCAGCGACTTTATTTCCCTGAAGCGTTCGGGCCAAAACTACAAGGCACTTAGCCCATTTAACAACGAGAAAACACCTTCGTTCTACGTAGTCCCCTCTAAGGGCATTTTTAAAGATTTTAGTAGCGGCAAGGGCGGAGATGCCATCACCTTTGTGATGGAACACGAGGGAATGAGCTATACTGAAGCCCTTCGCTTTTTAGCCAAAAAATACGGGGTTGAGATCAAGGAGACGGTTGTAGCAAAAGAAGAACAGGAAGCCCTTAGTGCGCGAGACAGTCTGTACATTGTCATGAACTTTGCCAAAGATCATTACAAAGATCTGCTGGTAAATCATGAAGAGGGGCAGAGTATTGGCCTGAGTTATTTTCGGGAACGCGGTTTTCACGATCGCAGCATTGAGAAATTCGAATTGGGCTATGCACTGAACGAGTGGAACCATTTAGAAGAACTTGCCCTCTCCAAAGGCTATAGCCAGGAAGTGCTGGAGAAATCCGGATTGGTTATCCGAAAGGACGAAGGCAAACACTACGACCGCTTTCGCGGGAGGGTTATTTTCCCTGTACACAATTTAGCTGGAAAAATAATTGCCTTTGGTGCGCGCATTCTCACCAAAGAAAAAGATCAGCCCAAGTACATCAATTCTCCGGAGACGGAGATTTACCACAAGAGTAATGTGCTCTATGGTATGTATCAGGCAAAGAACGCCATTCGTAAAGAGGACTTCTGCTTTTTGGTAGAAGGCTATACGGATGTCATCTCCATGCATCAGGCCGGTATCGAAAATGCCGTGGCTTCTTCGGGTACTGCGCTTACAGAAGAACAGATAAAACTGATCAAGCGATTCACCGATAACGTAACCGTACTTTTTGATGGGGATGCCGCAGGGATTAAAGCGGCTTTGCGTGGCATTGATTTGGTGTTGAAGGGTGGCTTGAATGTACGAGTGCTACTCTTGCCCGATGGTGACGACCCGGATAGTTTTTCGAAGAAGTACAGCAGTACTGAACTGAAGGAGTATTTTCAGAAGAACACAAAGGACTTTATCTCTTTCAAGATTGATCTCTATGCGGCTGATGCTTCGCGCGATCCTATTAAGAAAGCAGAGGCGATTCGCGAGATCATATCCAGTATTGCGGTCATCCCCGATCCCATCAAACGTTCAGTCTACATTCAGGAGACCAGTGCCTTGTTGAAAATACAAGAAACGGTCTTGCTGACGGAGTTGAACAAAATGCTGATAGGGGAGCGTAAAAAACTTCAGCAAGAACAGCCCCAAGAAGGACTGTCGGTTGATTTTCCTGTAGAGCCGCCAGCATCTACCCGATTGGACACTGCGGGCATGGTGCAAATGCAGGAGCGAGAAACGATTCGACTCTTGCTCAACTATTCAGAGAGTGCGGTAGAGGAACAAAAGCTGATTCATTATATGTTACAAGAAATGGACGAGGTAGCGTTTACCAATCCAGTATTCAACGAAATTTTTGAAACCTTTAAGCGCATGAGCAATGCAGGTCAGGAAGTAGACGAATTGTACTTTTTGGAAAACGGCTCACAAGAAGTAAAAACCACAGTGGCCGATTTAATGACTTCACGTTATCACACCAGTCCGCATTGGAGCGAGAAATATCACATCTATTTTCCGCATGAAAAGGAAGTGATACACGACATGGCCTACAGCAATGTATTGCGGTATAAGTTCCGCGCGATCCAGAAGTTGATGGAGGAAAATTTGCAGAAGATAAAACTGGCGGTGAGCGAGGAAGACTTGGATAATTATTTAACCATTCACGAACAACTTAAAAATGCAGAGCGCGAAATAGCGGCAACCTTAGGAATAGTAGTAGCGAAATAAGTCCTTAATTGGAATCCCCTCCAAAAGGAGGGGTGTCCGAAGGACGGGGTGGTGACCACCCCTGCCCCTCCTGAGAGGAGGGGAGTTTTCTAACAACTTGAATTGATAGTATGACCGATATAAAACTGAACACCATCGAAGAAGCCATTGAAGACATTAAGCATGGCAAAGTGATTATAGTAGTAGATGACGAGGATCGTGAAAATGAAGGTGACTTCATTTGCGCAGCCGAAGCCATCACACCCGAGATTGTCAACTTTATGGCACGCCACGGTCGTGGACTCATTTGCTGCTCGCTAATTGAAGATCGTTGTGATGAATTAGGGTTGGAGATGATGGTCGGAAAAAATACGGCCGCTTACGAAACCAACTTTACCGTTTCAGTTGATTTGATTGGTCATGGCTGTACCACCGGTATATCGGCTCACGATCGTTTCAAAACCATTCGTGCCTTGGTAGATCCGGAAACAAAACCTGAAGAGCTCGGTAAACCCGGTCACATTTTTCCGCTCAAAGCAAAACGTGGTGGTGTATTACGCAGAACGGGACATACAGAAGCTTCCATGGACTTTGCTCGCCTCGCAGGTTTTAAACCAGCGGGCGTATTGGTGGAAATATTGAAGGAAGATGGTAGCATGGCTCGCTTGCCCGATCTAAAGTTGGTTGCTGAAGAGTTCGATATGAAATTGGTTTCGATCAAAGATCTGATCGAATATCGATTAAAGCATGAGTCGCTCATCGAGCGTCAGATTGATGTGAAGATGCCAACTGAGCATGGCGATTTTAAATTAGTAGCCTTCAGACAAATCAACACCAATGATATTCACATGGCGCTTGTGCGTGGTGAGTGGGAAAAAGATGAACCAGTCTTGGTGCGTGTTCATTCTTCATGCGTTACAGGAGATATCTTTGGATCGTGCCGTTGTGATTGCGGACCTCAGTTGCACAAGGCCATGGAAATTGTGGATCAAGCAGGAAAGGGAGTCGTGCTTTATATGAATCAGGAGGGAAGGGGCATTGGTTTATTAAATAAGCTGCGTGCCTATAAACTACAAGAAGAAGGACTCGACACCGTGGAGGCGAATATTCAATTGGGTTTTGACATGGATGAGCGAGATTACGGAGTAGGAGCTCAAATTTTACGAGACCTGGGTATTTCTAAAATCAAATTGATCACGAATAATCCGAAGAAGCGTGTGGGCTTAATGGGCTATGGCTTGGAGATTGTTGACAATGTAGCCATTGAGATTGTGCCTAATCCGCACAATGAGAAATACCTGACTACCAAACGGGATAAAATGGGGCATACCATTTTAGGGCATAAAACTAAGTAACCTATTTTGCAAGAGGTCGTACATAGCTCAGGAATACTAGAAATGAAAGCACTTCGCATTGTCATACTCAGTTTTTTTTCTTTGCTGCTGGCTTGTTCTTCTGTCAGAAGTCAGGATTGGGCCTTTGAGTTATGGCACGAGGGAAAATTGGTGCTCGAAGCGGGTGATACCTTGCGAGGCCAGATCAAATATGATTTGCAACAAGACCTGCTTCAATACAAAAACAACCAGAGTATTGCGGAGGCATTTACAGCTCGCAAAGTTGTTTACTTTGAAATATTTGATAATACTGTAAAGCGCTACCGACAATTCTATTCCCTGCCTTATGCAGCCCTTACTACCTATAAGGCACCCGTCTTTTTTGAATTACTGCAAGAAGGCAAGATGACTATACTTTGCCGGGAGGCTTTGGAGTACAAGACTGTCAGTAGTCCTTATATGATAGGCTCCTACACACGCCTGGTCTTGGTGAACCGGTATTATGTGTTGGAAGAAAACGGTGATATTGTTGAATTGGATGGAAAGAAATCAGACCTACTTGACAAGATGGGGCGAAAGAGCGAAGACGTAGAGAAGTTTGTAAAGAAAAACAGACTTCGTTATGACGAGAAGTATGATATTGCCAGAATAGTGGAGTATTACAATTCGTTGTAAATGTTTTGAACGATTGAGTAGATCAAGATCTGTTTAAGAATGTATATCATGTAGCCTTCAACATGCTTTTACGAGATCAGCTATAGGCAGGTAGGCTCAAGCTTATAAATGAACGAAATGAAAAAACCTTTAATACTAGTATCGAACGATGATGGGATCACCTCCAAAGGTATCCGCACCTTGGTCAATGTGATGAAAACAATTGGTGATGTAATTGTTGTGGCGCCTGATGGTCCTCAATCAGGCATGGGACATGCCATCACCGTTGGTGAAACCTTACGCTTGGAGCAATCTAGTATTTTTGAAGGCGTACGAGCCTACGAATGCTCAGGTACTCCTGCTGATTGCGTTAAAATGGCCAGACACTATGTATTGCGTGATGAACGTGAGCCGGATGTAATTGTGAGTGGGATCAATCATGGAAGTAACACCTCTATTAGTGTATTGTACTCCGGCACCATGTCGGCAGCCATTGAAGGAGCCATTGAGGGTACACCGGCCATTGGATTTTCGCTTTGTGATTATGGTCACGATGCAGACTTCAGTCATACAGAAGAATACATCCGAAAAATTACGATGCAAGTGTTGGAAAAGGGATTGCGTAAAGGTGTGGCCTTAAATGTAAATTTCCCTCCAAAGCGCAACGAAGCGATCAAAGGCATTCGCATCTGCAGGCAAGCGAATGCAAAATGGGTGGAGGAATTTGATGAACGAAGAGATCCGAACGGTAGACGCTACTTCTGGATGGCCGGTAACTTTGTAAACTTTGATAAAGGAGAAGACAACGATGAATGGGCGATTGCTAATAACTACATTTCTGTTGTCCCTTGTCAGTTTGACTTAACAGCGCATTCGGCTATACCTGTGTTGAATGAAGAGTGGAGTATTCTGTAATTAGGCAGGATCTACATCAATCACGATTCGCAAGGCTCTGAAATCTTTCTCTTTTTGAAGCTTGTCTATTTCTTTCAATAGTTCATGCTTGATAGCGGGTAAGGATTGATTTCCTCTGGCTACTTTGATTAAGATGTTCATCAGGTACTGATTTCTGATTTTTGAGATCATCGGTTCACCAGGACCGAGCACACGTCCATCCGATAAAGCACTTGTTATTTTCTCCGCCAGAATAGTAGAGGCGGTCTTGCAAATCTTTTTATCGATGTGCTTGAGTGTGATTTCAATTAAGCGGGTAAAGGGTGGGTAGGCGTGTTGTTGTCGTTCGTTTAATTCCGCCTGATAGAAATTCAAATAGTCATGCTGTACTACAAAGTTTAGAATGGGATGCTCGGGTTGTGAAGTTTGGATGACTACTTCTCCTTGTTTATCACGTCTGCCCGCCCGGCCACTTACTTGCGTAATTAACTGAAAAGCTCTTTCATACGAACGAAAATCCGGAAAGTGAAGCATACGGTCAGCATTGAAAATCCCCACCAGACTCACCTTATCGAAATCCAAACCTTTGGTTACCATTTGAGTACCTACCAGAATTTTAGTTTCACCTTTTTCAAACTGTTCTATAATTGTTTCGTAACTGCTCTTGGAACGTGTCGTGTCTAAGTCCATGCGTTGTACGGCCACTTCCGGAAAATGAAGCTTAAGCTCTTCTTCTAATTTCTCAGTTCCATACCCTACGGTTTTAATGCGTGTAGAGGTACAGGTGGGACACTGCTCAGGCATAGACTCCTTGTAGCCGCAGTAATGACATACCAAGGCATTTCTGTATTGGTGATAGGTAAGACTCACTGCACAATTGACACACTTGGGTATCCAATGGCAATCTTCGCAGCTGATGGTAGGGGAGTAGCCTCTTCTGTTTTGGAAGATGATGACTTGCTCATCATTCGCCAAGGCTTTTTCAATTTTGCTGATGAGCAAACTGGAGAATTCCCCTTTGTTCTTTTTCTGTTGCTGATCGGTTTGCAGGTTAGCAATGGCCAAGGTAGGCAGTTGTGCTAAGGCGTAACGCTTATTGAGCGTGACCAGTCCAAACTTCTTTTGTTGTGTTTGAAAGAAGGTTTCAATGCTAGGCGTTGCTGATCCTAATAATACTTTGGCGTGATGCAGTTGCGAGAGCATGAGAGCACTGTCGCGTGCGTGGTAGCGCGGAGCCGGTTCTTGTTGCTTGTAGGAAGAATCATGTTCTTCATCAACAATGATAAGTCCCAAATTTTCGAAAGGAAGAAAAATGGCAGAACGAACCCCCACAATAAATTTGAATTGACCTCCGTGTATGTTCTTCCAAACCTCTACGCGTTCATTGTCGGAGAAACGTGAATGGTACACGCCCATAGCACTACCAAAGATGCGTTTCAGGCGCTGTACAATTTGGGTAGTCAGGGCAATTTCGGGTAAGAGTAATAATACTTGTGAGCCGCCAGCAATCGCTTTTTGAATTAATTCAATATAGATCTCTGTTTTACCACTACCCGTGATTCCGTGAAGGAGCACAGTAGAAGTGCTTTCAAATTGCGCTAAAATTTGGTTTGCGGCCTGACGCTGATCCTCGCTCAACGTTATCGTCTGTGAATCAGCTAAGGCATCTTCTGAAAAGCGTGAAATGATTTTCTCAAATTCTTCAAATACGCCATTTTTAATTAAGGTATTAAGAGAAGATTCTGACAGATCGCTTTTTAACAAGTGACTTCTGCTGATACCGTGTGTATTGCTGTCTACTTGCTTGATGACGGGTATTTCCTGAAGGTATTTCAGTAGCACTTCTTCCTGCTTTGGCTTGGATGCCAGCTGTTCAAAGAGTTGTTCCAGTTGGGTAGAAGAGAGAAAATTATTGGTTAAGCGTATTCTCCTTTCGACTTTGGGTTTGTATTTGTCCTTTACCTCTTCGAACAAGATAATCGCTTCTTTTTTGACAAGCGACTTTAGTATACTGTGGAGGTGTTTGACTCCTAACAATTTCGTGATGTCAGTGTAACTCAGTGATTCCTGCGCCAATTTCTTTAAGAGCATTTCTTCTTTATCACTGAATTCGAAAAGAGTTGAATTCCAATCGAAAGCAGGATGCAATTGTACCACGCTTTCGCTCGATAACTTGAGCCCGGCTGGCAAGGCGGCATTCAACACTTCGCCTGGCGTACAGCAATAGTAGGCAGCCAGCCATTCAAAGAACTTGAATTGTATGGGTGTGAGCACAGGTTCTTCATCTAGCAATTCAAGAATGTATTTGGCTTCGTATTCTTTGGGAGGCTGGTTGTGAAGTTTGCCAATTACGCCTGTGAGTATTTTGCGTTCTCCAAATTGCACGATTACCCGCTGTCCCACTTGAACCGATTCTTGAAGGGATTGCGGTACTCGGTACGTAAATAACTTATGAATGGGTACTGGTAAGAGTACCTCAACAAAAAGAGTATCTGTCTGTTCGAATAATGACATGTAAGGCTAAAGGATCACAGTAGTTGCTTCAGCGCCTCCTGGGCAGAATGCACAGGCAAGTTACAGGTCTTATTGAAACAAACATAGAGGGTTGTTTTCTCCGTTGTTCTGTTTTGAGTTATGGGAAGAACACTTTGCGCGTCTGCTTTTGCATAGAGCGCAAAGGGGTTGAACTGTAGCTGCATTTCTTTCCGAACATTTTCTATTTCTTTTCCGCTGAGCACTACTTCGTGAAAGGTATGTTGCAATTCCATGGCGCCCATACCCCAATTGCCCGTGTAGTTCAATTCACCTCGGATGACATGGGCCAAGCTGTTGATCATTTTTCCTGCCAAGGTTCTCCATTCTTCTATTTCAAACAAACTGCTAAGCACTAAGAGGTTGCGAACCATTATGGAATTGGAGGAGGGAATCACATTATCGAAGACCTCTTTTTTTCGGGCAATCAGATCATGGGTAGAAGCGTAAAAGAAAAATCCATCTTCTTCATCAAAGAATTTTTGAAGTGTAATCTCACACCACTTTTTTGCGGAGAGTAGATAGTTTTCTTCCAAGGTTACTTGGTGTAGTTGAATGTATGCGCCAATAACATATGCATAGTCATCAAGGAAACCTTCTGCTGTGGAACGCTTGTCTTTAAAAGATCGATCTATAGTGTCGGGTGCGAATAACTTCTTCTCCAAAAACTCCACAGTCTTTATTGCTGCTTGTAAGAATTTTTGATCTCCGGTGTACCGATACGCATCAGTAAGCCCAATCACAGTCATGGCGTTCCAGCCTGTGATTATTTTATCATCTAACCCTGGAGGGATTCTTTTGCTACGCACAGAGAGAAGTGTTGATTTAACTTTATCCAACACCGCCTTGTCTGCCTTTTGTGTCAGATTTCTTTTTAAGATGTTAACTCCATGTTCCCAATTTCCTTCTTCGGTCGTTTCAAAGTATCCTTTGGCGAAAGCATAGTCTTCTCCTAAAACACTTTTAAGGTCATCATCACGCCACACGTAAAATTTTCCCTCCACACCTTCACTGTCTGCATCAATGGCGGAATACCAGGCACCTTGTGGGTCTAGCATTTCTCGTTTCAGCCAATCAAAAGTTTCGTATACGGCCTCTTTATATCGCTTGTCTTTGGTTTGCGCATACGCTTCTGCATACAAGCTCAGGAGTTGAGCATTATCGTAGAGCATTTTCTCGAAGTGCGGAGCAAACCATTCTTTATCTACTGAGTAACGGGCAAAGCCTCCGCCTACCTGATCGTAGATACCACCGGCCAAAATCTTATTTAATGTTAACGAGGTGTGCTGTAGCGCTTCTTCGTTCTTGCTCAGGTAATGATACCGCAGCATCCACTGCCAAACGGAAGGCATGATGAATTTAGGTGCTTTCTCAACACCACCCCAGGTTTTATCGAACTTAGGAGCAATCGTTTTAAAGGATTGTTCAATTTCTTCTTTTAACTCTTGAAGCGTATTGGCCTGCCGGAAGCGCTCAATATCACTGGACTGCAGAACTGATTTTAATTCCTCGGCAGAAGCCAAGACTTGTTCACGCTTCTCGCGAAAGACTTTATTAATATTGATTAATACCTGTGACCAGGCAGTAGGAGCGAAGTAGGTGCCTCCAAAAAACGGTTTTTGATCAGGCGTAAGAAATACATTGAGCGGCCAACCACCATTGCCACCCATGGCCTGTACAGCTTCCATATAGATTTGATCAATGTCGGGTCGCTCTTCACGGTCTACTTTTATACAGACAAAGAACTCATTCATCAATTCTGCTACTTGTTCATTTTCAAAGGATTGCTTCTCCATCACATGACACCAATGACAAGATGAATATCCGATGCTGACAAGAATGGGTTTATCTTCTTGCTGTGCTTTGGTTAGGGCCTCTTCATTCCACTCGTGCCAATCCACTGGATTAAGCGCGTGTTGCAAGAGGTAAGGAGAAGTGGCTTTTATGAGTCGGTTGGGCTTCATGATTTTTTTTGACTCACCCCAACCATCTTCGATGGTTTTCCCCTCTCTACGAAGTAGAGAGGGGTGTCATGCGAGGCATGACGGGGTGAGTGTTTTAGTTAATAATTTGTTTCTCTACTATTTGTAATTCCTCCTCAACATTTACACTATCTTTTAGTTCCATCAGTTTACTTTTTAAGGATTGTAGGAAGACTTGATGCGCATTTGAGTGAAGATGAAAAGGCTTATGATTTAAATCGAGTTGTACATCAGCCCATTTCTTGATGAAGGTTAGGGTTGGTTCATCAAAATAAGCAAGCGTAAATTTTTTCCAGATGTATTCTTCCGCTTCTTCACTTGGGTGCAACATGTCTGATTTGTAAAAACGGTAATCACGCAAATCATCCATAAGTAGCTCATAGGCTGGAAAGTACTCCACATTGCTGAACTCAGTACTTAGTTGGTAGCAAGCCGATCGAAGGATGGCCTTGCTCACACTGTTTAACTCCAGTGTGTCTTTAATGTGTCGGACAGGACTTAGCGTAAGAATGATCCGCAGATTCGGACGAATGTCTTGTAACAGTGTACGAAGGGTACGGAAACTATCCACAATTTCTTGTTGACTTAATAAGCGCTTCGTAAACAGAGCAGAGGGTTGTTTATGGCAGTTGTTTACAATCTCCCCTGTATCTTTTTGCTCATACACCCAGGCTGTTCCATAGGTAATCATAAGCACATCTGCTTTTGTTATGAAGTAATGTGTATGCTCAAGAGCTGTTTGAAGTTGTCTAATTAGTCCTTCTTTCTGTAAAGCAGAGAAGGACGAATGAAGATTGTAATTGAAATGAACATCATTCCGTTGCAGATATGAGTTTTCAGTAAGTGCTTGTTTCAACACCGCTAATTCAAGCAGCTTGTGAAGAGAAATGGGATTGTATACCGTTCCGAAAGGATTAACAAGTGTTTGAAATTTGAAATTTTTCAATCGACTTCCCATTGCATCGGCAAAGCAAGAACCGATGGTGAGAATAGGGTTCTTGAGTGTGATTTTCTCTTGACTGACTGGGATGTTTAACTCCGTACGGAACATCTCGAAAGATAAAGATTTTTAGCCTCACCCCCTGCCCCTCTCCAAGGGAGAGGGGTGTTCAAAGCATGAGAGCGGGGTGAGACTAAAACAAAAAAGCCGCTCATTGCTGAGTGGCTTTTTAAAGCCCTTTTCTCCCGATAGCTATCGGGATGGAGAAGGGTTGGGATGAGGCTTATTATTCAGCTACTACGTTTACTTTAATCTCGTGCTTCACTTCTTTGTGAAGATCAAGACCTACTGTATACGTACCTAATTGCTTAGGGCTTTCTTTCAATACTACTTTTCTGCGGTCGATATCGAAGCCTTTCGCCTTCAATGCATCTGCCACCTGAGTAGCTGTAACGGCACCGAAAATACGGCCGGTTTCACCAGCTTTCGTTCCGATTTCCAACGTTAACTCGCCCATACGTTGTACAAGGCTTTCGGCATCTTGCTTCAACTTTGCTGCTTTGTGGGCAGCCTGACGAATATTTTCAGCTACTACTCTCTTATTAGAATCAGTTGCTACGAGTGCTACACCGCTAGGGATCAGGTAATTGTTAGCATAGCCAGCTTTTACCTTTACCACATCGTTCTTATAGCCCAAACCTGCAACGTCTGTTTTTAAGATTACTTCCATTTTTCAGTTCGTTTTCGTGTTGGACAATTATTTTAAACCGTCACCAGTGAACGGAAGAATCGCCATGTGACGAGCGCGTTTTACAGCTTGTGCCACACGTGTTTGAAACTTCCAGCTTGTACCAGTAAGTCTGCGAGGAAGGATCTTACCTTGCTCATTGATAAACTTCAATAAGAAATCAGGATCTTTGTAATCGATATACTTGATACCGTTCTTCTTAAAGCGGCAGTATTTAGGTTTTACCTCTGCGCGTTTGATTGGTTCGTTTTGTAAGCTCATCGTGCTAGTTCCTCCTCAGTTTTGCGTACAGGTTTTGCTTTTCCTTTGTTGAATTCGCCCTTGCGTCTGCGTTCGTTGTACTTCAACGCGTGCTTATCCAACACCGTTGTTAAGAAGCGCATAACCGATTCGTCTCGTCTGTACTCAGTCTCGAGTACTTTAACCACTGAGGGAGCAGCCGAAAATTCCAGTAAAGCGTAGAATCCGGTTGACTTATGCTGGATTGGGTAAGCCAGCTTCTTAAGTCCCCAATGCTCCACATTTGTAATGGTTGCATCGGCCTTCTTCAACACTTTCACGAATTTCTCGACAGTATCCTTCATCTGATCTTCAGACAAAACGGGATTTAAAATGAATACCGTCTCGTAATTGTTCATGATTTGTGTGTTTTTAAAATGAGGTGCAAAGATAGGAAATGTGCCTGAATTGGTAAGGGGAGGAGGCGAGAATGTAAGAGATTTTATTGGCTTAATTTGTTGATTTTTAGACACTTAATCCATTTTTGTAGCAATCTGAGAATTTGAGATTTATGGAGGGCGTGCCCCCTTCCGCTCCTCCTACCAACGCTCACGGGGTCGGGCTTTTTGCTACAAGCCTGCCTGTCCGGTAGGCAGGTCCTCGCCTTCGTGCCTCAGGCTGCGGGCTTTCCACTTCAATCCCTCACGCGGGGTGTTCTATATAGTTATCAGATGTTAATTATCCGTTATCCGCTCATCGCTTATCTGTTGTCAGTTTTCCGTTGTAAGTTGTCCGATATTTATGTGGCAGAGTTATTTAAAGCAGTTCGAAACGTATCTAAAGCTGGAGCGCTCGCTTTCTAAAAACTCCATTGAGGCCTATGCGCGTGATGTAGAAAAACTCGCACAATTCGTGGAGATGACTTTGCCGGGCACACACGCTACTAAACTAAGTTACCCGCAGCTTCAACAATTCTTACAATACTTGTCGGAATTAGGCATGAGTGCCTTTAGTCAGGCGCGTATTCTTTCGGGTATAAAGGCTTTCTATAAATTTTTATTAACAGAAGAACTCATCAGCGATGACCCTACGACCTTGTTAGAAGGTCCAAAACTCGGCCGCAAACTACCCGACACGCTAAGCATTGAAGAAATTGATTTACTCTTCGCAGCTATTGACCTTTCTTCTCCCGAAGGGCAACGCAACCGGGCTATTCTCGAGGTACTGTACAGTTGTGGTCTGCGTGTTTCGGAATGTGTGGAGTTAAAACTCAATAATCTCCACCTTGAAACAAAAGCTGTTGGCATAATTCAAGTGATTGGTAAGGGAAACAAAGAGCGCCTGGTACCGATTGGCAAGGACGCGACCAAATACCTCACCATCTACAAAGATCAGGTTCGACCCTTAGTACCGGTTCAAAAAGGATTTGAGAGTTATGTGTTCTTGAATCGCAGGGGCAAGAAACTCACACGCGTCATGATCTTCACCATCATTAAAAATTTGGCCCAAGCCATTGGCTTGAAAAAAACGATTAGTCCGCACACCTTTCGTCATTCCTTCGCTACACATTTAATAGAAGGCGGTGCCGACTTGCGAGCCGTGCAGGAGATGTTGGGACACGAGTCCATCACCACTACAGAAATTTACACTCACCTAGATAGGGACTATCTGCGTAGTGTGGTTCAACAATATCATCCCCGCAGTTAGTGATAAGTTATCAGTTGTTAGTTATCCGTTATCCGTTGTTGGTTATCTTTGCGCCATGTACAAGCTGCTCATCCGCCCCATTCTTTTCTTGTTCGATCCTGAAAAAGTTCATCATTTTACTTTTAACATTCTGAAGCTGAAGGGGAATATCCCCGGTTTTAAGAGCCTGGTGTCTTTGCTCTTTGATTATAAAAACCCGAAGCTGGAGCGGACCCTTTTCGGAATCACTTTTAAAAACCCCGTTGGCTTAGCCGCTGGTTTCGATAAGGATGCGAAGCTGATCGATGAGTTGAGCACCTTTGGTTTTGGCTTTATAGAAATAGGAACGCTTACCCCCAAAGCACAGCCCGGTAATGACAAGCCTCGCTTGTTTCGTTTGCCACAAGATCAGGCCATTATCAACCGCATGGGTTTTAACAATGGTGGAGTAGAAGAAGCGGTAGAGCGTTTGAAGAAAAGAAGCTCATCGGTGATTGTAGGTGGTAATATTGGAAAGAATAAGATCACACCCAACGAAAACGCTTTTGATGATTATGCAAAATGCTTCGAAGCCTTGTATGAACATGTAGACTATTTTGTCATCAACGTAAGTTCGCCAAACACGCCCGGCCTTCGCGAATTGCAAGAGAAAGAGCCTTTACGAAAGTTGATGTCTTATGTGAAAGGACTAAGCAATGCTAAATCAATACCCAAACCGATTCTATTAAAAATTGCTCCTGATTTGACGAGTAGTCAGTTGGATGATGTAATCGAGATTTTGAAAGAGACCCAAACGGATGGCATCATTGCTACCAACACCACGATTTCAAGAGAGGGTCTAGCAACAGCATCTGAAGAAGTTCAGAAAATTGGTGCTGGAGGGTTGAGTGGTAAGCCCCTCACGAAGCGTTCGACTGAAGTGATTTCTTATTTGAGGAAGCAGCTTGGCATAGGCTATCCGATTATTGCAGTAGGGGGTATTATGTCGCCTCAAGATGCTATTGACAAGTTAAATGCCGGGGCTGATCTGATTCAACTCTATACAGGATTTATTTACGAAGGTCCTGGCATAGTTAAGAGAATAAGCAAAGCATTGGTCAATCAATAGCTTCCGGTAATCTATCGCTAGACTAGTGCTGTATTTTTCTTTGCTGATTTAAATCAGGTAAATCATTGATTTGTTTTGCTGTAACACCTTTTATTAAAGGCGCTCCCGCTCTATTTTTACTGAGGTTACTTTTACCCTCTATGCCTAAAACATCCTTGCTTATCTTCCTGCTAGCTATAAGTTTGCTTGCAGCCCTCCCTGTAACTTTCGTAAACGGCCAAACACAAAAACCAAAGATCGGACTTGTGTTGAGTGGCGGAGGCGCGAAGGGCATTGCTCACGTTCGTGTACTGCAAGTGCTCGATTCCCTAGGGATTGTTCCGGATTACATTGCCGGCACGAGTATGGGGTCTGTTGTAGGAGCGCTGTACGCTTCCGGTTATACAGGCAATCAGATAGATTCGCTCACAAAACTCATCGAATGGCACAAGCTATTTTCTAACTCCCTCACTTTTGATGAAATCAATATTGAAGAGAAAGATGAGTTCGGTCGTTATATCTATGAACTACCTATGAAAGGACTCAGTCCCCAATTTCCATTAGGGGTGGTGGAAGGCCAGCACATTGAAGAACTCTTGGCTACGCTCTTTTTTCCGGTGAATACGATTACCGACTTTAATAAATTACCCACACCGTTTTTATGTGTAGGAGCAGATATTGTTAAAGGAGAGCCTGTTATTCTTCGCAAAGGAAGTTTGGCTGCAGCAGTCCGTGCGAGCATGTCAATCCCTACTGTTTTTTCACCGGTTCGTATTGATGGAAAATTATTAGTAGACGGTGGTGTCTTTATGAATTTACCGGTTACCTATTGTCGTGAAATGGGTGCGGATTACATTATTGCTGTGGACGTGGGAGGTGGACTCTACAAAGAAGAAGAATTGGCTTCTGCTGCTACGATGCTGGTGCAGACTACCTTCCTCGCTGGAAACATAAGTTACCAACAAGAGAAGGCAAAGAGCGATATTTTTGTGGATGTTGTGAAACACCTTCAGTTCGGCACCATGGATTTTGAAGAAGGCGAATCCATCATGCAAAGTGGCGACAAAGCAGTGAAGGAATCCATGCAAGAATTGGTGGATTTGTCAAAACGAATGAGAGCCTTTCCGAAGCGTCAGGTAAAACGAATTAGCCGTGTTCAGAATAAATACCGCTTACAGACTATTCAGTTAGATGGTATTAGTAAAGATAATCAAGAGTTTGTCTTGAATCGCTTTGGATGGAAATCTGGCGACTTGGTAAGTCGTGATCAGATAACACAAAGTGTTCACAAATTATTGGGCACACGATTGTTTGATAAGATTAGTTATACCATTGAAGGCGACTCTATTGAATCCGTGTTGACACTGCGCGCGAGGGAAAAATTACCCAACGCTCTTAAGTTCGCCATCCATTATGACAATGAGCGAGGTGCAGGCCTTATTTTAAATTTCACCAAGCGGAATTTTTTGATACCCTCTTCCCGTCTGGTAACAAGTATTGACCTGGCCGAAAATCCAAGAGCGCGTTTAAACTACTTCTATTATGTGGGTAAGAAATCACGTTGGTGGCATCAAACCGAATTATATGGTGAGAATGTGGAGCTGAATACCTTCGTGGATGGCACACCAGTGCCCGATGTTATCAGCCGTTATTTTTCTGCAACAACTCAACTCAATTATTCTATTGATCAAAACAGGTATTGGGGGTTTGGTGGTTTCTGGCAGTGGAATCAACTGAAGCCAAAAATTGACCCACGGACAGAAGTAGATCCTGAGGAATTTGATATTGTTAAGTACAATCTACAAACCATGGGAGCGCGTGTGCACTACCATGTCAACACCACAGATAAAGTTTTTTTCCCAACCAGAGGTACTTGGCTAAAGGTGGAAGCACTCGGTAATTTTGGGAATCCTGCCAATGCCTTATTGTATATCAATACCATCGACACAACCTTTGATTATACGATAGATGGGAATATTCAAAATTACTTACGGTTGAGTTTGCGAGTTCAAAGAAATATCGTGCTGGGTTCCAAAGCTTCTTTGCAAGTGAAGGGGCAATTGGGCTTTACACAAGAGATGTCTGCTGATGCAGATAGATTTTCTGCGTATAGCTTTGCAGCGGGTGACTTTATTTCCGTAGGTGGGCAGCTGAATAGACCACGCTCCACCAGCTTCACGTTCACAGGGTTGAAGGAGGCTGAAATTGCAGTGCCTCAACTGATGATGGTAGGCGCAAATTTTCAGTGGACCTTCGCCAAGAACATGTACCTGATTCCATCCGCTAATTTGTTGGCAGCTGGCTATGATTCATCCGACTACTGGCAATCACTCGATAATTTTAGTTTCTCCTCTGATATCAAGGATAAGGCGTTTTATCAGTTTGGGTATGGCGTCACGGCTGCTTACATGTCTTTGTTGGGTCCGATCTCTTTTACAGTATCCAATGATTCAGAGATTCATACCCTGCGATGGTTTTTGAACATTGGTTTTCATTTGTAAGAATGTACCCAAGGGATTAAAGGGAGTCAGTTTGTTTTTCTTGGCTTGAGTATAGTGAGCAGTGATGGTTCTAAGCAGTGCGCAAAATTTTTTCCATTTTACGTCCCTTTGCTAATTCGTCTACCAACTTGTCTAAATACCGGACTTGTTGTGTTAAGGGATTTTCAATTTCTTCCACCCGGTAACCACAGATAATACCTGTGATGAGCTTGGCATTTGGATTTAGTCTTGCCTTTTGAAAGAGTGTTTCAAATGTTGCTTTTTCGTCTATGAGCTCTTTCACTTTCTTACTGTCGAAGCCGGTTAGCCATTCGATAACTTGGTGCAACTCTTCTTTTGTTCTTCCTTTCTTCTCCACCTTTGCCAGGTACATGGGATAGACCGAAGCGAAGGTCATTTTGGCAATGCGCTCGTTGTGGGTGTTAGAGGTGTTCATGCCGTGTTGAATAGTGTTAATTACTCCTTCTGTTTTAAAAGTAAAACTCCTTTTCTCTTTACTATATTTTTATAGTCCCATTGAACTTCTCTTGATTTTTTCAACCAACGATTAAGGTCTTTAATATTGATTTCTTCAATACTTGTGTAGAAAATGGAAGCGTCTTTAAATTTTTTACCGATCACATTTAGTTTCGCCTCTTCAAAACTGGCACCGCTCCAAAATAGTAAACGCCAGCCAGCCTTCTGTTTACTATAGCCAACAATTGGATTACCCTCCAAAAACCAAACAGGATGTGCATGCCAGATTTTGCTTTCGGCTTCCTTCAGCACACTATCGATTGTGGTGGCCAGCAAGGCACACACTTGGTTATCAGGTTTTGGTTGACTGTTGTTATATGTTTCAATTTCACCATTCATGGATATTGGAGAATTTGGTTGGGTTCCTACTTATCCGGAATCACCGCAATCGCTTCAATCTCTATCATGTATTCGGGATGAGCTAAAGCTTGTACACCTACTAAGGTACTCGCAGGAGGATTCTCTTTTGATAAGTATCCCTTGCGTACTTCCCGCACGATGTCAATATCTGAGGGTTTGTAGTTCACTACATAGGTGGTCATTTTTACGATGTCTTCGAAATTGGCACCTGCATAGCGAAGGCAATAGCGCAAGTTCTCGTAAACCTGTTGTGTTTGTGCTTTTAAATCACCAGCACCTACAATCTGACCTGCATCGTTCACAGACACCTGTCCTGAGATATACAATGTTTTCCCGGATGCACTTACGACCACGTGTGTATAGCCGCTTGGCTTTGTTCTGAACGGATTCACAAATGATTTCTCTACTTGCGCCTCAACAGCAAGGGCAGCGAAGAGGAGAAGGAATAGAAGACTTGCTTTCATGGTTTTATTTTTCATGGTACTTTGTGTGGAGTTATTCTAAACACTGCATCAGTTTTTGTGATGGAATTTAAAGCTATACGATAATAATAAGGAAATGACACCACTCTTCAAAAAAATGAACTTTAAAGACCATGAGGCCATTTATGTTCTTCATGCACCTGATAGTTTTTTGCCTGAATTAAAGGAAATGGGTAAATCAACTGCAGTAAAGACTAGTTTGAAGGGTGCTAAACAGCTTCCATTTTTTATAGGCTTTGTTACTAAACAAAAGGAGGTTGACGAACTGGCAAAAGTAATCGGAACCTTGGTGCAAGCCGATGAAGTGATTTGGTTTGCGTACCCGAAAGGAACTTCCAAAAAGTTTACCTGTGAGTTTAACCGCGATACCGGTTGGAAAGAGCTCGGTAAAATTGGATTTGAAGGCGTGCGGATGGTAGCGATTGATGAAGATTGGAGTGCCTTACGTTTCAGAAGAGCCGAGAACATTAAAACCATGAAACGCTCTTTCGCCATGAGTAAGGATGGGAAGGAGAAGGTGAAGAAGAGCTCGACTAAGAAGTAATTCCAGTAAAAGTTAATCCGCCTGACGATTGTTTACGAAGATGTTAATGGGTTGCCGTATTTCTTTACTTCCCTTACAATTGTCTGTAGTTCGATAGGTGGTTCATGTTGTTCTCCTAACATGTTACTTTCTTATTTCTTTGACTCATCTACTTGTATCGGTATAATTTCTGGTTACTTAATGGCGTAGACAGTTTACTAGGTAGCTTTCGCATTTTTAGGAGTCGTTGCTACGCTTAGCTGAGAGCATGCTTTCTTTTAATTTGGTTGCTTTCCCAGTTTTCTCGGTTCGCTAATCTCTATTATGGGTAATGTATGATCTTGACTATAAGAAGACTTCTCCTTTACATGGAGGCCTTTCTAGATTGTCAGATAGCTTATTTTAGTTTATGAGTCGGCAATACGCTCATAAAGATCCAGCTTCTTCTTTGGGTGAAGGTCTGTATACTTTGCCAGATAGGCTACTCAACACTTTTGATAGTCTGCACGCTTGTCTTGATGAAGCTTCCTATTTATGCAGGGGTAGGCACCATTCATCAGGCGGGCTACACCCTATAATTTTTCGCCTCTATTCACGGTGCGTTGCTATGGTATGCTTCGCATTGGATAAATCTGCCTTGCCTGGTTTTATAAAGTAAGGGTGACTGATGGATGTCAGAGCGGTATGGACTCCGTTAAGTTGATGCCAGATGTTGTTTAGGTGTGAAACTGACCAGTTAATAAAATTGGAATAAAAACCTTCCTGTATATTCGCTCCACTTATGGAAAACCGAAAACACTTTGGGGCAGGGCTGCTCGCTTTTTTAATTTGGGGATTTTTTGCTTTTCCGCTGCGGGCGCTTTCTGACTATTCATCTGGGCAAATTCTATACTTTCGGATACTCAAGCAACTTTTGGAGGAAATTGCTTTGCTGAAAAGCTTCACGCGAGAAAAAAGAAATACACTGATTGTGCTGACTTTAGCCGGAGGAGCTCTGCTTACGGTCAACTGGTTAACCTTTATTCATACCGTCAATAATATCAACATCAAAACAGCTTCCTTTTCGTATTTGGTTTGCCCGGTGTTGACAGCAGTATTGGGGAGTGTCTTATTGAAAGAGAAGCTCTCCAAGCAACAATGGTTGGCGGTAGTGTTGTGTGCGCTCAGTTGTGTTTTGATTGGTATGGGGTCTGCTTTGGAGCTTGGCTTCAGTTTGCTGACTGCGCTCACCTACGCGCTGTATTTGATTACACAAAGAAGAAATCAAGGATTTGACAGAATCATTGTGTTGGGTGTACAGATAGTATTTGCCCTGCTTATTTTAAGTGCATTTCTTCCTGTATTGGTTTCAGAAATCCCAACAGCTCCCAAATTTTATGTACTCATTGTTATTGTAGCAGTTGTGTTTACTGTACTCCCTCTGTTTCTCAACTTGTATGCTCTCAACAGGGTAAATGCAGCCACGATTGGTATTGTGATGTATTTAAACCCTATTCTGAATTTTATTATTGCCCTTCTTTTTTTCAATGAGCATTTGGCGGGTATCCAAGTGCTTGGGTATGTGATTATTTTTATCGCCCTAATCATCTTTAATTACGCCTCCATCCTGAAGAGAGTTCAACGATAAAGGATCCAGTAATTTATGAATGCAGAGGATAAGGAGGTTCATAAAACTAATTATTAACCTGCTTCTTAATGCTTCTGCTATTTCTCTATCTTCAACACGTAGATAAGCGGCCAGTATTTACCGGTAACTAACAGCGACTTAGTTCCCTCATGCCAGGCAATCCCATTGAGCACATCCTGATTTGGATTGATCATGGCCGCTTGCCTTGTTAAAGGGGCTAAGTCTAAAAAACCTTCTACATTTCCGGTGGTGACATCAATCTTCGCAAGGAGATTAGTTTGCCATACATTGGCATAGATAAAGCCATCCATATATTCCAATTCATTCAAGGCCGTAACAGGTTTTCCATTGTAACTCACATTGAGCGACTTCGTTATGGACAAGGTCAGTGTATCTAAAAAGTGGAGTTTATCGGTGCCATCACTCATAATCAATTGTTGATTGTTGTGAGTAAGGCCCCAGCCTTCATTCGAATAATTAAATTCTTTTAACTTTTTAAAAGTTGTTAAGTCGTAAACAAAACCAATGTTGTTTTGCCAGGTAAGCTGATAGATTTTGTTATTCAGAATGGTAATTCCTTCTCCGAAGAATTGAGCTGGCAGTTCTATTTTCCTTTCGGCTACTCCGGTCTTAATATCCACTACCCCAATCCAGGAAGTGTTTTGTCCAGTGCTTTCGTACAATTGACCTTTGTGTATCGTGAAGCCTTGCGTGAAGGCCTTTACATCATGAGGCAAGCTTCGTTGTACGGTGTAAGAAATATAAGTAGTTTCATCAGCAGACTTCTCTTCCTTTTTACCCTTGCAGCCAGCGGCCAGGATCAAGCAAAAGAATATCAAAACAAGGGGATGGCAGCAGATATTACTTGTGAGATGCGTGGGTTTAATCATGGTAAATGGAAAATTACTGAGTTCGGTAAAGTGAAGCCAGGGCCTTTGGCGCAACCGTGCAATAAGCAGTAGTGAGTGCATCGGTGAAAATATCCTTTCTTACCTTTTTTAATTCTACAATGGTCCAACCCTGCTTGCCCCATTTGTTGGGTACCGGAAAAATGATCCCCTCCCTGTTTTTGGAAAACACGGATTGGTCGACCTCGTTTAGTTTCAAAACTGCTCTTGCCTTTTTGTCATCAAGAGTAGCGAATATTTTCTTCCGAACGCGGAAAGCAGTCTTTTCAAAATGCGAATGCTCGTCTGTCTCTGCAAGAGCCAAGGAAAGTTTACGCATGGTATCCAGACTTACCATTTTTTATTTGTACCAGGTCACTTCCACCATGAACTTAGGGTCAATGGCACTAAGGCGGTCATAGGCTGATTTAGAAATTTTGATGACAACTTTATCATTGCTTCCTGTATCAGGAAGTTGACCAATCACCCGAACAAACACCTCACGGTCATTCATCTGGTTTTTAATTTTTAAGATGGTGCCGGTAGGAGCCGTGCGATGCAGGGCCAGGTATTTTCGATTGCCTTGTGTTCCTTCGATTAATTCTGCCAGACCAGTTTCACGCACTTCCTTACCGTCTTTATACCCTTCTGAAATTTTGATGGGAGTCGAAACAACGGGCGTGGTATTCTGTGTTGATGAAGGATTGGTCGGGGAGGTTTTTACAGGTTCCTGAATAACAGGAGTAATCGCTACAGGTGTTGAAGAAACAGGTGCGGCCACTATGAGAGATTGTCCTAATTTCAGTTCGTTGGTGCTGAGACTGTTCCACTCTTTCAATTGTTCAATACTTACACCATATAGTTTTGAGATAGAGAAGAGTGTTTCTTTTGCTGCCACCGTGTGTACGCCTTTGGCGTTTTGCACAGGGGGTGAGTAAGTAGTGGTGGAGGTCTCACTTGGAATACCTGATTTTTTCACCACAAGTTCTTGTCCCAGGGATAGGGATGTATCCGTTAAGCCGTTCAATTTTCGTAATTCATCTACCGTCAATCCATAGAGTTTGGCGATGGAATACATGGTTTCTTTTTCGGCCACAATGTGTTTCCCATTGCTGGCTGGTTTTTTAGGTGAACTCACGTAAGGCACTTTGAGTATCTGGCCAATCTCCAGTCCTCCATCAGCGGTAGGGTTTTGTTGCAGAATCGCGTCTACTGTTGTTCCGTAGCGTTTTGAAATACCATAGAGCGTTTCTTTC
This sequence comes from Cytophagales bacterium Ga0077538, assembly GCA_001464155.1. Classification (GTDB taxonomy): domain Bacteria; phylum Bacteroidota; class Bacteroidia; order Cytophagales; family Cyclobacteriaceae; genus Chryseotalea. The sequence goes on from LNEN01000115.1 coordinate 40,494, forward strand.
AGTTCAACGCGGTGTAAAACGAAGACTTTTCCATTGATTATTTCTTTACCGATGGAATCGGCCGGTGCTGAGTTAAAGGAAAGGGAAGTAATCAGGGTAATTAAGGCTATCATACGCTACAATCGAACAAATAAACGCTGTAAAATAACAAAGTAATATCAAAATACCGGCCAAAATGATTGGTGGAATTTAAAAAGTAAGCCTTGGTTTGGCGATGCTTGGCTCGTCAGGGAATATTTACCATCCTTTCTGTATTTTTAGGAAAAATCTCTCCTATGAAAGTTTTACGTTTTCTGTTTTTAGTTCTGCTTCCGGTTATTGCCCTGGCTCAGCAACCGTCTACTAAAGTGATGGTGATGGAGATAAAGGCAGAGATTGACCCTCGCATGCATCGCTATGTGGAGCTGGCCCTCGAACACGCTAAAAAAACGGAAGCGGATATTATACTGATCGAAATGGACACCTACGGAGGTGTATTAACCGATGCCAAAGAAATTGTAGACAAGATCATGGATGTGGAGAAGCCCGTTTGGGTTTTCATCAATTCCGATGCAGCCTCTGCCGGTGCTTTAATTTCTATTGCTTGCGATAGTATTTACATGTCGCCTGGAGCCAGTATTGGCGCAGCTACGGTGGTGGATGGGAGTGGTGAAAAAGCACCTGATAAGTATCAATCCTACATGAGAGGCATTATGCGTTCTACAGCCGAGCAAAACGGCCGCGATCCGAGAATTGCAGAAGGTATGGTGGATGAAAGTATCGTGATTGAAGGCATTAAGGAAGAAGGAAAGATTATCACCTTCTCTACTTCCGAAGCAATCAAGAATAATTTTTGCGAAGCGAAAGTGGAATCAATCGAAGAGATTTTGAAACGGAATGGTGTTAACAATTACGAGATTGACACTTTCAAACTTTCCACTACCGATAAGATTGTAGCCATTTTTCTGAATCCATTTATTTCAGGCATCCTCATCTTAGTCATACTCGCAGGTATTTATTTTGAAATGCAAACGCCTGGCATTGGTTTTCCTTTGCTGGCAGCTGCTGTGGCGCTGGTTTTGTATTTAGTGCCTTACTACCTAAACGGTCTGGCCGACAATTGGGAAATTATTGCCCTCTTTATTGGACTAGCCCTGATTGGTGTAGAAATTTTTGTACTACCAGGCTTTGGAGTAGCAGGTATTGCGGGCATTACAATCACCATCGGATCACTGGTTCTAATTATGGTAAACAACAATGCTTTTGATTTTGAATTTGTACCAGCAAATCAGCTGCTGTATGCAACGGCTGCTGCGATGGGTGGTTTATTGGGAGGCATTGCTGCCATGATGTTATTGGGATCGCGCATGACCAAATCAAAACGTTTTGAAAAGATCATTCTTTCTTCTACTCAGGCTAGGGAGAAGGGTTTTGTAGCCACCTTTTTTCCAGAACCTATGCAGGGTAAGAAGGGAGTAACGCACACCATTATGCGCCCCAGTGGTAAGGTGGAAGTGGATGGAAAAATTTACGATGCTTTCTCCAGAGGAGAGTACATTGAAAAGGGAGAAACGGTTGAAATCATCGGAGAAGATACTACGAGTCTAATCATTAAGAAGGTATGAAAATACTTGGAGTAGTACCCGCCCGCTATGCTTCCACCCGTTTTCCGGCCAAACCTTTGGTCGATATTGGTGGCAAGTCTATGGTGCAACGGGTGTATGAGCAAGCCTGCAAGGCCAAGCTATTGACAAAAGTGGTGGTCGCTACGGATGATCAGCGCATCGCGGAACATGTACTGGCTTTTGGTGGACAAGTAGTGATGACGAATGAAAATCACCCGAGTGGCACGGATCGCTGTTATGAGGCTTTATCACTTCAGGAAGAAGAGTTTCATTATGTGATTAATATACAAGGAGACGAACCTTTTATCCGGCCCGAGCAAATTGATTTGTTGGCTGCTTTACTGGATGGAGAAACAACGATTGCCACGCTTGTAAAAAAACTAGCAGATCAGGAAAGCTTGTTTAATCCCAATGTGGTGAAGGCTGTTGTAGCAATGGATGGGAAAGCCTTATACTTCAGTCGATCTCCTGTTCCACACATGCGCAATACCAAGGAGGAAGAGTGGTTACAGAAAGGAACTTTTTATAAACACATTGGCATGTACGGTTATCGTGCTGATACATTGGAGAAACTAACTAAGATGGAAGTGTCTCCACTGGAAAGAGCAGAATCGCTTGAACAGCTCCGATGGTTGGACAATGGCTATTCTATTAAAACCACAGAAACAAAATCTGAAACGATTGGTATTGATACTCCCGAAGATTTACAAAAAGCTCTTGCTTATTTGAAAGAAGAAAGAGATTTGTAATCGAATACCTTCTTTACTTCACCCACACCTCATCCGTAAAAATGTAGGCATCTCCGGAGAAGGGATAGCCTTGATGCCATTCCGGTAACTTTCCAAAGTTGTGTGCGATCACTTTCATATAACGCGCTTTGGTTTTCTTAATGAATGCACTGAAGTCTTTTACTTGTATAGTATAGTCTTCAGCTTTTATCGTGTTCGGGACTTCAGCAATTTTTGTGTATGTCTTTCCATCGCTTGAAACAAAGAATTCTACTTTGGTTGGCATCAAAATCCATGCACGCGTGTCTTGTAAAAAACCTGCCCCCACTTCTGTGACACTTTGTTCTTTCTCGAGATC
>LNEN01000116.1 GCA_001464155.1 Cytophagales bacterium Ga0077538
GAAAAAAAATAGAAGCAAAACTTCACGAACTCTATCCTACAAAGTGGATTCCTCTGTACTCCATGGTTACATTTTATGAGAACATACGCTATAGCGATGCCTATGCTACTGGCTTAAAGCAAAAACAGATCATGGATGAAGTGATGGCAAGACCAAATATTGAAACAATTTGGGAGAAATTGGACTTCAATGAAATTGTCGGAAGACTTTAGTTCAAATTCAAGATTCAATTGGTTAAATCGGCTATCCTTTTAGATATCACCAGCTCAGAACAAAAAACTTTTAACAGTATGATTATCCGTCAGACCGCTCTTTCGCAAAGAGAACAGCGGTCAGACGGATTTAAGCTAAAACACAGACTAGCAGATTTTATTATCCTGAATTAATGGATGTGCATCTTATACTCTTCGTATCTATTGAGTACTTCCTCCACATACCGAACCGGCTCTTCACATTTGCAATAGCCGGCAATCACCACAGGGTCTTTGTAGTAAACAGGATTAGATTTTTTCATTAAGTATTTCTCTACTGGCGTCCAGGTGGTAGGATTTTCATTGTACTTGATGGCGAGCTTTCTGGCATCCATAATATGTGTAAGACCAACATTATACGAAGCGAGAACAAACTTGACGCGCTCAGTTGAATCCTGAACTTTCTTTTCCCAATACTCATCCAGGTGTTTAAAAAATCGAACCCCCGCCCGAATGTTCTGCCGCGGATCATCTGGGTTGGATGCACCAAAACGTTGGGCAGTGGCTGGCATTAGTTGCATCAGTCCACGGGCACCTGCCCAAGAGGATTCTTGGTTAACGAATCGTGATTCTTGATAAATAACTGCTGCCAATAATCGCCAGTCCCATTGAATAAGGGCCGCTGCTTCCTTTATGATTTCGTCATAGGGGGAAAGTCTATCTCCCTTGATACTCGCATACTTACTGCTACCTCGAATTTGCGATTTGCGCGGACTTCTGTAGTAACGATTGTAGATAACCATAAAGGTTGATTTGCGCTTAATGCTTACCAACCACTTATCAATAGCTTCCTTCAAATTCGGGGAATTTTTCCGCACTGCCCAGGCAATTTCTTGTGCAGGGCTCAGTACAAAAGAGGCATCCAGGTTTGAATAGTAGTTGAGATTAACCCTGGCCATCGCTTCATCAGCCACCGTGTAATCAATTTCACCATTGGCAACCCGCTGCATTAATGACTCGCTTTCGGCATCTGCGCTGTCCTCCTCAATAATAATATCGATATTCAATTCCTTTTCTAAACTATCCAGGCGTGCTTTGAAACTGGAGTGACGCAACACATGCACCGACTTTCCTGCTAATTCTTTATAATCACTGATGAAATTTTCATTCGCATCTGTCTCGCCCGTGTCTGCAGTCCAATGCTGTTTACGCTGCACCAATACCTGATGAGACATAAACTGCGGATTGGTAAACAGCACATAATTTTTTCGTTCCTCTGTAATAGTCAGTGGATAGGCCAAAATATCACCTTCTCCTGCATTTAATTTTCGAATGCCATTTTCGATTCCGGAAATTAGCTTCAGCCTTACTTTCACCTTAAGGTGTTGTGCTAACTGTTGCAAGAGCTCATAATCGTAGCCCTTTGGCTGACCTCTGTAGAGAAAATAACTAATGGAATTATTGTCTACTAAGGCAGTGAGGTAGCCACGTTGTTTAATTGAGTCAAGGTCGCGGATTACTGCAGGAGTTGTCAGCAGATTCTCTTCCTTGTCTGGCTGTGTACACGACAGGAGCGCAAGAACCAACAATCCAAAAAGTGCCAACCACCTATGCATAGGACTATGAAAGTAAGGAAAGGGTGTAAAAGAAAAAACCCTCCCGGAAATCCGGAAGGGTTTTCAAAGAGTATTGACTACTAGTTAAAGATGTAACGGACACCTATTTGAGCCTGCCACACGTTGTCGATGTTAGCACTCTTCACAAAAGAATCTCTGATCAACTCAGTTTGACCGTTGATGTTTTGAGTTGCTAGACGGTAAACAGGAACACCGCTTCCGTTCACGCTTCTGAAAGAGATAGGGTTAAAGCTGGTAACTGCATTTCCTACGCCCCACTCATCGTTCAATAAATTACCAGCATTCAAGATGTCCACTCTGAATTGAAGTGTATTCTTTTTCTGGTTAGGACCTACTTTAATATAGAATTCCTGCACGACAGAGAAATCAAAACGGGTTAACCAAGGAAACTCAGCACCATTTCTTTCTGCATAATTTCCTCTTCTGCTATTCAGGTATTCGTTGCCACTGATGTAGGCTTCGAAAGCAGCTTGTTGTTCAGCTACAGTAAACGTTCTTGTATTCGGAGCTGTTCCAACAGTGAATTGCTCGAACGTAAGATCGGCACCATTTTGTGGTACAAACATTAAGTCGTTATTCTGACCATCGTTATTCATGTCACCACCGGTAGTGTAAGAGATTTTTCCACCGCTATTGGCTACCATACCCAAGGTAAACATGGTTGATCCACCAAACTCATCTCCATACTCCAATTTATAGTTGGCGTATCCCACAAAGCGATGACGAAGATCGTTGTCGGCTCTGGAGGTAAGCAAGTAGTTTTGTCCTGTTACGGTTGGCATGTTCGCTTGTACCGTGCTACCTACTGACTGCATGTCCCACGCTTGTCCATGCGTATAGGCAATCATACCACTAAAGCCTTTGTCGGCAGGTTTCTCAATTTTTACAGTAGTAGTGAATGAGCTTCCAACATCTGTGTTACGTAATACAAACACGTTGGCAGTTTTTGCATTTATAAATCTAGGCTGACCAGCAGTATTCGAGTATCTCGCGCGGTTATCAGGACCATTGAAACTCGATGTAGGAGCATTCAAGTTGGCATCGATATAACGCAAGGCCTGAATGTTGTCGTTGTAGATAAATTCTGCACTGGCAATCAATCCCCAGAAGGGTAAGCGCTGATCTACAGCAATGTTAGACTTCCAAACAGTTGGATACTTAAGTTCCTCATCTGTTGCATTGATGGTATATCCAGATAAGGCAGACACATCCGTTGTAGGAGGTACAAACTGTGAAGGATCTATTCTGAACGGATAGGCCGTTGTGTTATCTACACGGATGGTAGCTGTATTTACACCATTATTACCCAACTGGTTGGACACCAATACTTGTGGAATTCTTGAGATAAAAATACCCGATCCACCTCGGATTTGAGTAGAGCGATTTCCAAACACATCGTAGTTGAAACCAAAACGAGGTGACAATAATAATCTGGCACTCGGGAAAGCACCGGTATTGACACGGTAGTCTTCACCGTTTTCATTCTTGTATGTCAGATTAATAATTTCATTATTGGTGAAATCTTCCGCTGCATCCTGATTGTACTGGAATACATCAGCACGCAAACCCAAAGACAGTTTTAACTTGTCGTTAAACTGATAATCATCCTGTGCGTAGGCGCTATACGTATTTACCTTCAATACCTGAAGTGGTTCTACACCACCTGGTAACAAGGAATATCTGAGATTATATCTTCTAAGCGTAACCGGTGAAACAGTATTGGTTGGATTGTTGATGAAATCCAAGGCAGCTGTTTTGAAATCGGCAATGCTGTTGTAAGTATAAACACCATTAGACGTTGGGTAGAATACGTTGTTTGAAATGAAGTGCTCGTACGAGGCTCCAAATGTAAACGTATGCTTACCTTCAAAATAGGTAAGGTTATTGGTAATATTAAGTGTTGAGTAGTTCAGCTTGTTAGCCGGAGTGAAGGGGTCCATACCCACAGAGGTGTACGTAGTACCACCATCCAAAATATCGATGGTTGGGAAATTACCTTGCTGCTCTCTGTCCTCAATCTGCTTATTATAGGTTGCCACAAAACTGTTGGCGAGTTTCGTACCAAACGTAGAGTTTAATTCAGCTGCGAATGAGCGTGTATTGTCCTGAATAACATAGCCTGTGTTTTGAGCAGAAATAGCATCTGGTAAATTAGTTCTGTTACCAAAACCAGCGGTGTTACTACTGTTACTGTTGCTGATAATTGCATCAGAAGAAGATGTGTGGGTAGAATAACGAAGAGAAAGTTTATGATTCGCATTGATGTTATAATCTAAACGAATCAAGGCTTTCGAGCTTTCAATATCACTATTGAAATTATCAATCGCTCCTAAGTCACGGTCGAAATTGGTAAGCATGAATTGCTTCAAATCCAACATGGCCGTTTCAGTAACACGGGAAATATTTCCGGTAGCTCCGGCTTTTGCGGTAACCCAGTTAAGAGCCGGGGTGCTGCTGGTAAATTGCTCGTAGTTAGCAAAAATGAAAAGCTTGTTCTTGATAATTGGAGCACCAATTCTGAAACCTGTAGTCTTCTCATCAATTACAGGCTTTGTGAATTTAACACCGGCTGCTTCATCGCCTGCCAAATCACTGTTTCTGAAAATGTGATACACAGAACCTGTAATCTCATTTGTGCCTGAGCGTGTAACGGCATTGATACCTGCTCCTGCAAAACCAGATTGTCTTACATCATAAGGAGTAATGTTTAATTGCAATTCATCTAAGGCATCTAACGAAACCGCAGTAGTACCTGTACGACCACCAGCCTGTGCAGAGCTACCTAAACCAAAACCATTGTTAAAGACAGCACCATCAATAGTAAAGCTGTTAAAGCGGCTATCCTGGCCAGCGAATGAACGACCATTACTGTAGGCGTTGTACTTTAGAATGTCATTTACAGTTCTTCCAATCGTAGGAACTGCGTTGAGTGTAGCATTATTGAAAGAAGTGGCAGCACCTGCTCTGTCTGAGCTAAAAATATCGCTGCGATTAGAGGTTACTACTACTTCCTGAAGTTCTGTCGCTTCGTCCACCAAAATTCCATTTACGTTGGTGGCCACCCCCAGATTTAGAAAGATGTTTTCAGTTACCTGATCTTTATAACCAACAAAAGAAATTTTGATTGTGTAAGGACCTCCCACACGCATACCGCGTATGTTGTAGCGACCATCCGCTGAAGTCACTGTTCCGTATTGCGTTCCTGAAGGTGTGTGCGTGGCTACAACAGTTGCTCCTGGCAGGGCTTCTCCAGAGCTCACCAATCGTTCGGCTGTCTGCGTTGCTTTTCCAGAAGTCACCAATCCCGAAAGGGAGGCGGTTGTAACCTGCGCCCAAACTCCGACCGAGCTTAGCACAAAGGCTGTTAGCAGTAAAATTTTTCTCATAGTGTTTGATTTAGTTTTTGGTCTTGATCTTTCTTAGAGACCGGCAAAAGTAAGCCTTCCTCGTCAAAAAGACATTTACCCTAGGTTTAAGCTTCGAAAAAATATCCTAACACTAACTTAACAATCCTTTTGTAAACCGTTTATCATAATTTGGGTAATCCGCTGAAAAAGAATGGTTTACTTACTATCGCGTTGTTTTAAGCTAAAAACCTATGAAAAAAAATCTGCTTTCCTTTTTTCTTTTCCTGACCCTAACAAGTGTTTGGGCTCAGCCTGACCTTTCTTATTACCTACCCGATGGAATTGCTTACAACCCGGGCATTCCTACTCCAAAATCTATTATCGGCCACGAAGTGGGGGAATGGCACGTCACCCACGATCGGATGGTCACCTACATGCGCGCCCTGGATGCTGCTTCAGATCGAATATCCTTAGAGGTGACCGGCTTTAGCCATGAAGCAAGACCACTCTTATTATTGACCATCACGTCTCCAAAAAATCATCAAAACATTGAAGCCATCCGCGCTCAACATGTACAACTCACAGATCCCGCCAAGTCCGGATCGTTAGATGTAAAAAATATGCCTCTTGTTTTTTATCAGGGCTACAGCATCCATGGCAATGAAGCGAGCGGTGTAAATGCTTCTTTATTAATGGCCTACCACTACGCAGCTGCTCAAGGTCCGGAAATAGAGAAGTTTCTCGACAACACAGTGGTGTTGTTCGATCCTTCTTATAACCCAGATGGCATGCAACGCTTCAGTGCCTGGGTAAACTCCCGCAAAAGCAAAGTCATTTCTACGGATCCTTTTGATACAGAACATAACGAAGCCTGGCCCGGTGGTCGCTTCAATCATTACTGGTTTGACCTAAACCGCGATTGGTTGGTAGCACAGCATCCGGAGTCTCAAGCGCGCGTTCGCAGTTTTCATAAGTGGAAGCCGAATGTATTGACAGATCATCACGAAATGGGCACTAACGCCACATTCTTCTTTCAACCCGGTGTGCCTTCTCGTAATCACCCCCTTACACCCGAAAAAAATCTTGAACTCTCCAGAAAGATGGGCGAGTATCATGCAAAGGCATTGGACAACATTGGTTCTTTCTATTATACACAAGAAGGCTTCGATGATTTTTATTATGGTAAAGGCTCCACCTTCCCCGATGTGCAGGGAGCTATTGGCATTTTGTTTGAACAGGCCAGTTCGCGCGGTCATGCGCAAGAAAGTGTGAATGGTGTACTCACCTTCCCCTTCACAGTGCGCAATCAATTTGTGACCAGTTTAAGTTCGCTTAAAGCAGTGAACGAAATGCGCGAAGAGTTTCTAAATTATCAGCGCCAGTTTTTTAAAGATGCAGTAGCCGAGGCAGCGAAGGATGTAAACAAGGCCATCATTTTTGGTTCGGGTAAAGACAAAGCGAAATCGTTCCACCTGGCCGAGATCATTGCCCGCCAACAGATCGACATTTACAAAGTGCCTTCTACTCAAACAATAAATGGAAAAGAGTTTGGAGCCGAGGGCAGTTACATCGTACCGCTCAATCAGCCAAACTACCGCCTCATTAAAGGCATGTTCGAAAAGCGTACGCAGTTTAAAGACAGCTTGTTCTACGACATTTCTTCCTGGACTTTCCCTCTCGCCTTCGGGTTAGAATATGAAGAGTTGAAAGCACTTCCTTCCTTAGGAGAAAAAGTAAGCGAAGCGAAACTTCCCGCTGGTAAACGCATAGGCGGCAAGAGCGACTACGCCTATGTGTTTGAATCTACCAATTACTATACGCCACGTGCTCTGTACAGGTTATTAAATGCAGGCTTGCGTGTAAAGGTTGCCACCGATCCTTTCTACCACAGCGATGGACGCAAGTTTGAGAGAGGAGCTATTCTCTTTACAGTTGCTGGCCAAGATAAAAATGCAGAAGTGATCGAGTATTTGATCAACGAAATTGCACAAAAGGATGGCATTGATATTTATGCCTTCAATACCGGTCTGGATTACAAAGGCGTGAGTTTAGGTAGCAGTTCCTTCATGAACATTCGCAAACCAGAAATTGCCATGCTGGTGGGAGATGGCATTTCAGCAACAGATGTAGGCGAAGTTTGGCATGTGCTGGATACACGTTTTCAAATTCCCGTTACCCTAATGCCTGTGGAAGTTTTCAATCGGGTGAACCTGAATAAATACAATACGCTGATCATCCCTCCCACATGGGGCTCTCTTTCTGCCAGTGATGCCACTAAAGAAAAACTAAAGACGTGGGTTCAAAACGGAGGGATACTCATCGGCTTAGAGAATGCCGTGAACTGGCTGAACACAGCAGGCCTTGGAAAGTTTGACATGAAAAAAGAAGAGGAGAAAAAAGATGGTGTGGTGAAAGCAAGACCTTATGGTGACCTAGATGAATACACTGGTGCTCAAGAAACCAGTGGCGCCATTTTTGAAGCCACTGCCGACTTGTCTCACCCGCTCCTCTTTGGCTACTACAATGCTAAGATGCCTGTGTTTAAGTCTAACAACTTGTACATGGAGAAATCTAAAAACGCCTACGCCAATCCACTTGTATTCACTTCTTCTCCTTTGCTAAGTGGCTACATCTCGAAGCAGAACTACGCTAAACTAAAAGAGGCGTCTGTGGCGGGTGTTTCTGCAATGGGGCAAGGAAGAGTGATCGGGTTTACCGATAATTTGTGCTTCCGTGCTTTTTGGTTTGGATCTAATAAACTATTGATGAATGCCATTTTCTATGGCCCCATTATCAGCGGTGGTTCTTCGCGCTAAGTAGCGCAGTGGATTTATCAAGCCTACCCTTCCTTGTCTTTGCACAGGGAAGGGTATTTTTTTTAATACCCACTTAAGTAACAGGAAAAACCTACAAAGACATTTCTTTACCGTTTTTCACTTTACTATTTCAATTCCTTTACTCAACTTTCCGGGTCTGCTTATGAAAGTTGTCCTCACCATATTTTCTTTCCTTGCCTTCTCGCTAATCGCTCTGGCGCAGACAGATACTACACAAAGTAAGCTGAAGGATAGTAAATTGGCGCAGCAGGCCATTCGCACCGTAAAACGCAGCCCAAAGCCTGATAATGTTGCCATTGTAAAGAGCGAAGACGCTTTCATTCCTTTTGAAGGAAAAATTATTCGCAATATCATTATCAACAAAGTAGGTTTTGAAAAATCGATCTACGACAGCACACGTTCCTTTAAAAACAGCACCACGCGCCTTGCCAATGCCATGCATGCCAACACTCGCGAGGGCGTAATTCGCGACAATCTTTTCTTCAGAAAAAACAAACCCCTCAACCCTTACCGCGTAGCGGATAACGAGAGGCACCTGCGCGATCTGGATTTCATTCTTGATTCTAAAATTGAAGTGTGTGAGGTGGCTGGTTCCAGCGATTCGGTAGATGTAGAAGTTTTTGTCCGAGATGTCTTTAGCATCGGTATACGCTTTGATCCGGAAGATATGACTGCTGCACGGGTAGATGTGTATGACGTAAACTTATTCGGGCAGGGACAACGCGTGCAGGTAAATACTTTATTTGATGCCGAGAGAAATCCTGAATTTGGCATGAGCATGCTCTATCGGAAATCAAGTTTAGGGGGATCTCTTATTAATCCCTCCATTGGTTACACCCAAATTAATTCCGGTCGGAGTTATGGCACCGAAAACGAGCACGCCTACTTTATTCGATTAGACCGACCGCTCGTTTCTCCGTACACGCGTATGGCTGGCGGTGTAGAGGTGAGTAAAAATTACTCTATTAATAACTATGAAATTGATACAGCAGTCTTTCGCAAATACCGGTATCACCTGGAGGATTTTTGGGTTGGCTACAACATGGGTATTTACAATACGGTAAACAGTCGGGAAAGACACTTTCTGGCCCTACGTTATTTCAACCAAAATTTTGAGCAAAAACCAGAGCAAGCACAGGAGTTCACCAATCCGCTTTACAACAATCAGCAATACTTGCTAGGTTCTATTTCCTTCTACGAACAAAACTTCTACAAGACGAAATATGTCTATGGCTTCGGACGAACAGAAGATATTCCCATTGGTAAAACACTGACTTTTACCGGAGGTTGGTCGAGTGAGTTTGGTGTAGATCGGTCGTATCTTGGCTTCAATACCTCTCGGGATTTTGTCACCAGCAAAGGCAACTTTTACAAAATGGCTGCCGGGGGTGGTTCTTTTTTCAGGGATGATAAGACTGAAGACACCTTCATTTTTGCCAATGGGCAATACTATAGCAGACTTTGTGTAAGTGAAGCGGTGAAAGTTCGGCAATTGGTAGAGGGTGGTTATGCGCAGGCTTTCAACAATAGCTTACGGCCTTTGCTCACACTCAATAATCAATTGTTTGGATTCAGGCCCGACAGCCTCTATACGCATAAGAGAGCTTTTCTTCGAACAGAAACAACACTCTTCACCAACTGGAAGGTAGCAGGTTTTAACTTTGCTGGCTTTGTATCGTTAGAAAGCGCCTTTCTTCAAGTTACCCCTGGAGAGAATCTCACAGAGAAATTTATTTATGGAACCACGGGCGGTTTTCGGATCCGAAATGAGAACATCACCTTTGGTACGATCGAGTTTAGAGGATACTATTTCCCCACCGATGTGCCTGGTGTAGATACTTTTAGTTTTCGCATCAGCACCAATGTTCGCTTGAAATATACTTCCACCTTTGTGCGTCCTCCCTCTTTTGTCACGTACAACTAATTATTCCCCTTCTTCCTTCTCTATTTTAATTCCCATACTGCTCACCCATGTGCGGATAAGCGTTAATTCTTCAGGGGTAACGACTGCTTCGCGATGAATGAGTGTGTACGACTTCAACGGCATTTCTCCTTCTGAAACCTCCTCCACCAATTCCTCTAGTTTATGGTCTGCCTTCTTTTTCTCATAGGTGGCAAACTCCGAAAAATTTAAATGCTCTTTGCCTTCTTCGATGTGCGAATCAAGCCACCAAGCCACCGGTTGAAGATTGGAATACCAAGGATAGGTAGTATTGTTACTATGACAGTCGTAACATTTCTTTTGCAAAAGCACATGAATTTCCTGCGGCATGTCTGGGTACACTACTGAAATGTCGTTGGTCGAAAGTCCCTGCGAAACATTTTTTGCAGGACGAATAAATTGAATCACCAGCAACAGTGCGGCCAATCCCAAAAGAATCTTTTTTACCATACCTCTTAATTTAATTTATTTCAATATAAAAAACCTTTTGATCCCAAGGTAGCCTCAAAGTCATCTACTTTCCTGATAAAAACCTTATTATATTTGGTAATACCTCCGTCAAAACCCTATGAGAAAACTATTCGTCATCAC